>JANPPH010000135.1:0-3073 GCA_031428395.1 Gammaproteobacteria bacterium | reverse complement strand
CCCACACCAAGAATCCTTGTAACGTCGGCACGTTCTGCACAGCTATGCTGGCAACAACTATATCGGCTAAAATTGCCGAAAACTAAACGCCTATCGGGTTCGCCCAATTTCCAATAATGCGCGCACCGTAACCTCTCGTCCCCAAAGCGCTACAATCCGTTTTGCAACCTCACTCGTAATTCCGCTCGTCCAAAATTCCTCGCTACCACGCTCGGTGCGTGCCGCCAACATCTGGTCCGCGCCCAAGCGTCGAGTCAGCTCTTGAGCAACCGCCTTGCCTGTATCAAGAATTTGTACCTCAGGACCCACCAACGACTCAATCACAGGCAATAAAAACGGGTAGTGAGTGCACCCCAACACGATGGTATCAACACCGCGCGACATGAGGTTTCCCAAGTATAATTTGAGCATATCACGGGTGGCGTCGGTCGATAACTCACCCTTTTCTACCTGCTCAACTAAGCCCGGACATGGCTGCACAATAATTTCTGCCGAACGCCCGAATCGATCGATCAAGTTCGAAAATTTATCACTGCTGAGCGTGCTATTCGTCGCCAATACGCCAACAACACCGGTCTTGGTCATACACGTCGCCGGCTTAACAGCGGGTTCGACTCCCACAATCGGAAAGGTATAGCGCATGCGCAACGTCCTAATTGCGGCAGCCGTCGCGGTATTGCAAGCAACGACGATCGCCTTCACGTTACGCGCCACTAAGAACTTGGCAATCATCAACGACCGCTCTTGAATATAGGCCGCAGGTTTAGTGCCGTAGGGCAAATGCGCAGAATCAGCAACGTAAATTAGATCTTCATAGGGCAGTTGCGCGCGGATATCTTTGAGAATCGACAGTCCGCCCACCCCGGAGTCAAACACGCCTATGGGATGATTTACGTCCTGAGCCATAACAATCACCTAGCCACAAATGAGGCGCCGCACCAATGCGACTAACGCGGCAAAATACACCAACGCCAGGGTCACAATAAATGCGGCAATGTAAGCGAAAATATCTGGAGCCTTCATAAGTGTTGTCATTAACGAATCTTGGTAATAGAAAAACCATTGATGATCGGCCGGAAAAATTTGCGTGTGCAACCAATAAAAGATTTCCGTAGGGCCTAAAAGGGCCAACACCGTGGTTCCTACGATACCCAGCGCCAACATTGCCAAGAACGCTCGATGAACGGACGGAAATTGTCGGTAGGTTTTTTTTTTCCACCAATACCCAAGCGCTAAGACAAGTATTATCGCTGCAATCGCAGTAACGTTGCGTAACGTTGCAAGTAGCGACGAGACGTCTTCGAGATGGGTAACTTCCTCCGGACGCAGCAACTGGTCAATAATTTGTCCTTGCGCGTTATGGTAGGCGATACGCGAGAGCCCTGTCCCATTCCGATTAATGGCAACAACAATTTGAGCGAAAAGCGACTGATGTTCAGCCTGAGACGTTAGCGAAAAATCACGCTTGTAACGATTCTGCGGCCCAAATTTCTCAATCGTTTTATCGATTTCTAGTTGTTTATAGAGTGTTGGATAGAGAAAATCGACTGCACTGAGACTGGTCCAGGAAAAAAACAACGCCAACCAAAACAACAGCAAGACCACAAGCCATTTTGTCAGTGGCCAACCCAAGTGGCGCATAAAGTCCTTTTGCAACAACAATGACATTTGAGAAAGTGAATCTATTGATAGTACGGCGCTTTATTATAATAACCAAAGGCTGCTTGGAGCCACTGATCTTGCTGGCGGCTTAGGGCGCTAAACTCAACGCCATAACAGTAGTATTTTCCATCTTGTCTGTTCCATACCACTTTACCGTCGATCGCCACGGGCTTTTGACCTTCATAAGCATCGAGGTCTTTAAATGGAATAAAAATTTTGACACTTACCTTGTGCGTTTCCGGTAGCACCACGCGCAAGCGCAATTTTACTCCAGACATACTGAAATCGCTGGTAGTACCCTCGCATTCCTTCTTGCCGCTTGCCACCCGCACGCGCAAATGGCTCTGTACGCGTGGCGTTTTACGCTTTTCGTGATCAGCGGCCTCTAGCATCGCCCCGTCTGCAAAGCGGAACTGCACCAGCAAATTATTCATTTTTTCGCTAACAGAATACAAATCATCGCCTATCGTGGCGGTGGTCTGTACTTTGACAGAGTTGAGCTGAAAAGTGCCAAAAAACTGATCTAATTGTCCGTTCATCAACTGAAACTTGCGCATTTGCTCACGACTCGCCGTGCAAATTGCGTGATTGGCGGTTGCCGTTTTCGCGACGATAACAGCCATGGTCTCAATAATACTCTCAGAGTCGCGGGCACGATTTTGGCTATCATGAACACCTTCCACAACGTTTTCCATCGACGCAGACACCGCATCAACCTGGCCCTTTAAGCGTTGGATAATCCCTCCGATCTCCGTCGTGGACCCCGCAGTACGCGTCGCCAAGCTGCGTACTTCGCTCGCTACTATGGCAAAACCTCTGCCCTGCTCTCCCGCGCGAGCTGCCTCAACCGCAGCGTTTAATGCAAGCAGATTGGTTTGTTCGGTGATGGTCCGAATGGTATTGATGATGGCATATATTTCTTCGGCCGCCAAAGCCAGCTGATGCACCGCGGACGAGGCCCGGTTAACCTCGTTAACCGTCTCACCCATCTTAACGATGTTAACTCTAACGGTCGTTACACCCGCGCTTGCACGTTCTTCAGTCTCGGCGACACAACGCGAAGCTTCCTCCGCCAACGATAATACAGATTGAGATGTCTTCTGCAGATCATTTGATGCCGCAGTAACCTCATTTGAGCGACTTTGTTCATTCGTGCTCGCCTCATCAATTTCGCGGGATATTGCCGCGACCTGATAGGCGGATTGCTCCATTTGTCTACCGCTATCGCCGATGCTAGTCATCACATCGGACAAGTTTTTCAAAATAGTGTTAAATGCGCGCTCCAACGACCCTATGTCATCGAGACGGGTATCGGTGACATAGGTAGTAAAATCACCTTTTTCGGCCTTTCCCATCACAACGGCCAGTTTTTCTACGGGTCGAGCGATAAGGCGAGTAAGCAAACTTAGCA
>JANPPH010000134.1:0-7779 GCA_031428395.1 Gammaproteobacteria bacterium | reverse complement strand
GGCTTCGCCGGTGGCGGTGGTTGCGCCATAGGGTGAATAATTATACCGGGTTTTGATCTGCGCCAAGCTGTCGGTGAGGGCGATGATGGAGCCTAAGGCATCTGTCAGCATGTCACGCGAGCCACTGGTATCGGTACGGCGATAGAATTCGTCTATGCCCAGACCTGTGAGTATATTCGCGCTCGGGGTCGTGCCTGTCAATTCTTGTACCGGGTTGGCACCGTCGTAAAGGTAGCCGGTGGCTGCACCGCTCACTGTCTTGCTCAAACGCCGACCATACGCATCGTATTGGAAACTAGCGGTGGCTCCGCCACTGATCGCGCTTAAGCGGTTTTTTGCATCCCAGGTGTAAGTGCGCGCACCGGCGCAGCGGTGGGCAATGTGGTACGTGCAAGGCTATCTGCGATGCCCACATTAACAATACACGGCTTTTACGAGCAAAAAACCCGGGCAAGCGCATCTCAATTCGCGAGCCGTCTCCGCCGAGAGTGCGTTATTTAAACTTACATCTGCGTTTTGCGGATTTCGCTGAGGAGGCCTTCGGAGGCGACTTCAATCATATCAAGTACTTGTTCAAAGCCCTTTTCTCCGCCGTAGTAGGGGTCGGGTACTTCGCGGACATGGAGGTGGGGTGCGAAATCGAGAAATAACCGCAGTTTTTGCTCATAACCGGGTCCACCCATCGCTTTTAGATGGGTGAGATTGTGGTTGTCCATGGCGAGCACGTAGTCGAAGGTGTCCAAATCTTTGCGGGTGACGTGCCGGGCGCGCAAGGAGCTTAGATTGACCCCGCGTCGCAATGCGACAGCTTGGGCGCGTTTGTCTGGGGGTTCGCCAACATGATAGTCATGCGTTCCGGCCGAACTTATCTGGATTAAATGGTCCATTTCCTGTTCTTTGACCAGTTTTGCGAATGCACCGTGGGCAGTCGGTGAGCGGCAAATATTGCCCATACATACAAAAATTACTTTTATCATGGCTTATTATACCTCTGTTCCGTGCCAAGTTTTTTTCCTTCGACGCGTCTGTTATTGTACCCAAATTTTAGCTTGTAATCGTCTGCCGCCACTAGAATATTATCCCTGCATTGAGATTTGGCTGGTGGATGGACATCGGACTATTGTTGGCCTTGCGGTGGCAAGTCGCTATGGGCTACAGGGAAGGGGTTTGACTAAACCCAGATGTTCCATTAGCACTCTACTGCGGGCGCACAACGCTCTGAATCTGCGCGAGAAAAGAAGAAAAACAACCTGTCACCGTAGAGTCACTACGCCTCCGACTGTTTTTCTTCTTTTCTCGCCCATCTTCAGCACCTTGCGCGCCCTCGCTACGAGGCTAATGGAAAATCCGGGCTAAATAGATCCATAAAACGGGCTACATCCGCGGGCGTATCAATTCCTGCGGGGCACTTTTCTGTCGCTTGCGCTATGTGAATTTTATAGCCGCTCCAAAGCACCCGAAGTTGTTCCAGTGCCTCGCTGATTTCCATTTGACAACCAGGCAGGGCGCCGTATTGCGCTAAAAAACCGACTCGGTAGGCATAAAGTCCGATATGACGATAGCCAGCATGGCTGGGAGGCAATACTGAGGGGTTGGCATCTTCAGCAAAATTATCCCTGTCCCACGGTATGGGTGCGCGGCTGAAATAAAGCGCGTAGCCGTTACGATCAAACACCACTTTTACAGCATGTGGATCAAAAAATTCTTCTGCGCTGACGATCGGTTCGCACAAGGTCGCCATAGCGGCTTGACTATGGATGGCTAAATTGTTCGCTACCTGAGTGATCAATGCCGGAGGTATCAGGGGTTCGTCACCTTGGACATTGACAATAATGGTGTCATCCGCGAAGTGGTGTGTGGCGACTACTTCTGCTAGGCGGTCGGTACCGGAGCGGTGCGTGGTAGACGTCATACACACGGTTGCACCAAAAGCTAGGGCGGAATGACGAACCCGTTCATCGTCTGTAGCGATGATAACGCTACGTGCGCCGCTTGCAAGCGCCCGTTCGTGGACGCGCTGGACCATCGTTTTGCCGGCAAGATCTAGCAACGGCTTTCCCGGTAGCCGCGTGGAGGCGTAGCGCGCGGGAATAATAACGTGAAAATCTACCACTTTACACTTCCTCGTCGAGCGGGAGTTGTCTTGCCTCCTCCTCCAGCATGACGGGGATATCATCGCGGATCGGGAAGGCGAGGCGGTCAGCTTTACAAATGAGTTCATTGGCGTTTTTTTTATAGACCAATGGACTCTTGCAGATGGGGCAAGCAAGAATATCAAGCAATTTTTTATCCATAGGTTCCTCTTGATTTGTTTATTGGGTCGCCGCTTGATTTTTCAAAAGATTAAATAATTTGGCATGGAACTCTGGGGTTAATGAGGCTTCGACGGGGATAAACCAATGCTGATCCTGGGCGAAACGCTCACATTTTACCGCGTCTTTTTCTGTCATCAATACTGGTATGCCGTCATCAAATGTAATGTGGTGGGCTTGAAATGGAAAATGGTCTGGATAGGCGTGTTCAATAACGTGAATGCCGTGGTCGCGCAGCATCGAGAAAAAGCGTGCTGGATTGCCAATGCCTGCGATAGCGTGGGCTTGACGCCCGGCCAAATAGGACAAGGGGCGTTGGTCAGTTCGAAAACATAAGGATAATGCTTTGCTGGCGTGTAGCGTCATGGCAAATTCGCCTGGTAGCGCGTTGCCAGCGGTGACGACACAATCGACATCCCGTAGACGACTTTCGGGTTCGCGCAAGGGGCCGGCAGGCAGTAACCGGCCATTACCAAAACGCCTTGCGCCATCGACAACGGCGATTTCGATGTCGCGTCCCAAAGCGTAGTGTTGCAACCCATCATCCGCCACTAAAATATCGCATTCGCCGCTTTCAACCAGCAAATGCGCCGCCGCGACTCGATCGACACAAACCGCAATCGGGCAGTGGCACCGGCGAGCTAGTAGGACGGGCTCATCGCCGACCTTGGCCGGGTCACTGATAGCCACCACACGCATCGGAGACGTAGCAGCTTCGCCGCCATAACCTCGGCTGATAATACCTGGCCGATAACCCGCCTCCTGCAAGGCTTTGACGAGCCATATAACCAGAGGTGTCTTGCCGGTGCCACCCACGGAGATATTGCCCACGACGATGATTGGAATGGGCAATTGGGTGATGGGGCGCAGGCCATTTCGATAGGCCGCTCTGCGTAGGGCGACCGCTACGCCGAACAGGCTGGCAACAGGGGCTAACAGTTTGCTGAGATAATTGTCGTGATACCACGCATCGACGAGTGCTTTCATAGGCAGCATTAAAGGCAAAATAAAACGCGCGCGTCAACAATTGAATAACAAAAAAAGAGATTACTTCGACTGCTTGGGCTCAATAGTGGCAATCGACAAATGTGTAATGCCAAGCTGTCGCGCAGCATCCATCGCGGTGACAACGCTTTGATGGGAAGTACGGGCGTCGGCGCTTATGATGAGAGGTACTGCTTTGCGGCCACCCATTTGTTGCCGAATGGCTTCCTTTAAGGTAGCCATTTGTGTATTGACGATTTCTTTGCGGTTGACATAAAAGCGACCCTGTTCGTCAATGGAGACTTCAACTGCACTATCCGGCTGCTCAGGTACCGCTTCAGGATTCGCTTCTGGCAAATTTACCGACATACCGGATTCGCGATTAAACGAAGTGGTCACGACAAAAAACAGTACGAGCAGAAAGACCACGTCTATCAATGAAGTGAGATCGAGGTTTACTTTTTCACGCGGACGTTGGCGAAACTTCATTTACTCGTGTCCTCCGGGGTATCTCGCTCCCGCTCGCCGTGGAGCACCTCTACCATTTTCAATGCTTCTTGCTCCATCACCACCACCAGTTCATCCACTCGACGCTGAAAAAAGCGGTGAAATACAACGCTGGGAATGGCTATTAATAGACCCGTGGCGGTAGTAATTAGCGCCACTGATATGCCACTCGCCATTTCCGCCGGGTTGCCAACACCGTGGGTACTAATGATGTTAAAGGTGCTGATCATACCCACAACCGTACCCAGCAAACCAAGCAACGGTGAAATAACCGCAATCGTACCCAATAAAGTGAGAAAACGCTCTAGCTCATGCACGACATGACGCCCAGCCTCTTCGATGCTCTCCTTCATCACCTCGCGCTCGTGTCGCATGTTTAATAAGCCAGCCGCCAACACCTTACCTAAGGGAGAGCCTCCTCGCATTGCGGATAACTTGGCTGAATCTAATTGACCATTTTTCGCCCATTGCCAGATTTGGCCAACGAGAGTTGGCGGACAAATGCGTTTTCTTTGCAACGACCACAGGCGTTCCGCGACAATTGCGACAGCAATTATCGAACACAGAATAAGCGGCGCCATCACCCAGCCACCGGAAACGATAATTTCAAACACTGCTCATTTATCCTTTCGCAAAAATGCGTTTGGGGTAGTTACACTTTCAAGATCGCCTCAAGGCATAAATAGCGGCCTGTGACGGCAAACTTTTAATGAAACTTTAACCCAGATTTTCCATTAGCACTCTACTGCGGCCGCACAACACACTGAATCTGCGCGAGAAAAGAAGAAAAACAGTCTGTCACCGTAGAGTCACTACGCCTCCGACTGTTTTTCTTCTTTTCTCGCCCCTCTTCAGCACCTTGCGCACCCTCGCGACGAGGCTAATGGAAAATCTGGGTTTAAAGAATCTTTCAGCGCAGCCTGAGCGCAGACCGCCGCAAGCTATTTTCCCTGCAATAAACCTCGAAAAACAGGTCAATTTATCAACGACTGTGCCAATAACGCAAATTGTCCCGCCGATAAGCGTGTGGCACTAACGGCGCGTCGTTTTGGGGCACATCGAAGCGGATTGCACCCTCGCTAGCGGTGTCCATGGTGTGAATGCCCCGCTCTTGGTAGCGTTGCAAAACTGTCTGTTTGGGGAATCCAAAACGGTTGCGATAGCCGACGGGAAACAATGCATAACGCGGTTGCACAGCCTGCAAAAATTCCTCCGTGGACGATGTCTTGCTACCATGATGCGGCACGACAAGTACGTCTGAGTTAAGCATTTCGGCCGCGTTACGCACTAACCAACGCTCCGCTTTGGCTTCGATATCGCCGGTCAATAAAATTGCATGATAACCGTTAGAGATACGTAGCACACAGGACAGATTATTTTCACGGCCTTTCGCGCCTGGCGGCGGACTCATCATTTCGAAGCTCACTCCATCCCACACCCACTGTTGTCCCACTTCACAGGCATCGCTTTTGATCCACGATAGTTGTTTGACGTCTGACGCTAGCACTTGGGCAACTGGAATTTCATCGGTAATCGAACGAGCACCGCCACTATGATCATTGTCAGCGTGGCTAACTACTAACACATCAAGTTTATCAATACCTGCTTGACGCAAAAAAGGTACAACAATGCTGTTGCCTGCGTCAGAATCTTTACTGAAACGCGCTCCGGTATCGAATACTAAGGTGTGGGTGCTGGTTTGTGCAACCGCTGCCAGCCCTTGCCCTACATCCAACAGTGTGAACCACACCTCCCCGGTTTGCGGCACGCGTTCAATTAGCACTAATGGCATTAACCACACGATACCGAGCCAACGTATTGGTATCCCGCGCGGTAGCAGCAATAGCAAAACGCCCACAAGTCCCACAACGAGCACCCACAGCGACGGCATCGCTACATTCCATACAGCGAGGGGCACCTTGGCCAGCCATTCTAATAACGGCCATACTCCAAGCATGGACAGTCCGGCAATCTTTAGCAAAAGAGTTGCTAATGGCGGAAAGAGCGGCACGCAAAGACTGCCAAGAAGCGCGAGCGGCGTTACGACGAAGCTTACCCAAGGCACAGCGATGAAATTTGCGAGGGGCGAAATAAGCGAAGCCTGCTGAAAAAATAGCACTAATAACGGCGCCATGGCGAAGGTCATTATCCAATGCAGTCTGCCCCATTTCCACCATAGACCGCCGGTACTAAATCTACCATTGACGACTAAAAAAATAATTGCGACCGCCGCGAACGATAACCAAAAACCGACTGACATGACAGCGAAGGGATCGAACAGCAAAACGGCGAATAATGCACAGCCTAGGATATGACTGGGTTGATAGTTACGGCGCAACACTAATAATGTCATGACGACCCCAACCATTATCCAGGCGCGCTGAGTCGGCACTGACAATCCTGCTAAAATCGCATACACGGTAGCGACCATCACCGCTACAAAAGCAGCGCCAATTTGCGCTGGCACGAATGACACGAGCGTTGAAGACCTAGCCCAACTCCAGCGCACGGCAGTGAAAACCAACATCGCGACTAGGCTGATATGCAAACCGGAAATTGAGATCAAATGAGTAGTGCCGGTGCGGCGTAAAATATCCCATTGGTCGCGCGAGATGTCGCGCGCATCACCAATCGCTAGCGCTGTGACCATGCCACTAAATGGGCTACCCTCCATAGCGAACTTAATTTGCTCTGCAAGGTAGCTGCGCCAGCGATCAATCGTATAACGGTAACTCCTATTTGGCAGCGGCTGGTTAATAGCGCTGTCGCGCACATATCCTGTTGCTCTCACGCCGCGTTGAAATAACCACGCCTCTTGATCGAAGCTGCCAGGGTTTCGTTGGCCATGGGGTCTTTTCAAGCGTACCTGAAAGCGCCAGGCGTCGCCGACAGAGAGTTTCGGAACGTTTTTATACCATGCGAGTCCTATTATATTGGGTGGACTTGGCGTTTTTTCATCTACAATTAAGCGTTGAACACGAAACTCAAAACGGGAACCATGCTCTGTTAAAACAGGGAGCGAGTGGATGAATCCCTCCACCGTAATATCTTTGCCTTCTATGCCTGGATCAATTTCTTTTGACAACATTAGCGACGCGTGACTAAATGTCCAGATGAATCCTGCCGCTATACAGCTGGCGAGGTATAGTGGCTGCGAGCCGCGAAGGATTCCCCACATCACTAGGGGTATAAGCGGCCAAACCCAATACACGGGCGGCAATGAAGGAAGTTGCTGGCAGATGAGAATCCCCACCAAACAGGCGAGAGTTGCTGAAACTACACTCTTTTTACCTAGAAAATTAGGCATAATGCAATGTTCCACGGCGAATTTTAGTTAGATTTATATGCCAAAAAGAATTTTCAAACGTTTCATGCCGGATCACCATAAGATCCGCGACCACAAGCACATGAAGTTTTTCGCCAAATTTCTGCACGATCCCAATTTATGGCATTTGAATCGCCGTTCGGTGGCGGGGGCATTCTCTGTCGGGCTTTTTATGGCCTTTATACCCCTGCCCTTCCAAATGTTCTTTGCTGCGGCTGCGGCTATCCCAATGCGAGTCAACCTACCCATATCCGTAGGTCTGGTGTGGCTCACCAATCCAATCACCATGCCGCCAATATTTTATTCCTCCTACAAAATTGGAAGTTGGATCCTGGGTACGCCACCTTTGCCAGTGACCTTCAATGCGTCGTTGAATTGGTTAACGACTAACTTAGAAGCGGTGGGCGCCCCTTTCATCGTGGGCACTATGGTCTTAGCAGTGGTGAGCGCACTTCTGGGCAATTTGGTTGTGCGCATGTTTTGGCGCTTGCAAATCGTTCGTTATATTCGTAAACGGCAGTTGCGCCGATCCAAAACGAATTCTAGTGACTAAGCCCAGATTTTCCATTAGCACTCTACTGCGGCTGCACAGCGCACTGAATCTGCGCGAGAAAAGATGAAAAACAGTCTGTCACCGTAGAGTGACTACGC
>JANPPH010000133.1:0-8646 GCA_031428395.1 Gammaproteobacteria bacterium | reverse complement strand
GCCTGCGATTGCGCATTTCGGCAGACGGGGGTGCAGTCCAATATGCGTGGATTTGGAGGTGTGCAGAGCTTTGCAGGTTACGGTGCGCTCCTGGATCCCGGGCTTTCGAATTTAGCGATTCTAACGGCAGGCGTGGGCGTTTCGCTGTTTGCCGCTAGCTCATTAGATTTTGTATACCATGATTACCGGCAGGTCGAGCCTACGAATTCACTGCGCAGTGCGCGCCTAAATGCATCGCTAACGGGGCAGAACCGCGACCTGGGCTATGGCTTTGATATGGTGTTAGCAGTCGAGGAATGGGATCGCTTTCAATTCGAGGCGTCAGCGTCTGCCTTCCGCGCTGGGACTGCTTTCGGCATTCAACATGGACAGTGGACCTTTGGCGGATTCGTCGCGTTGCGCGTTGCTTTTTAACCCAGATTTTCCATTAGCCTCGTAGCGAGGGTGCGCAAGGTGCTGAAGAGGGGCGAGAAAAGAAGAAAAACAGTCGGAGCCGTAGTCACTCTATGGTGACAGACTGTTTTTCTTCTTTTCTCGCGCAGATTCAGTGCATTGTGCGGCCACAGTAGAGTGCAAATGGAAAATCTGGGTTCAGTTGCTTTCACGCGGCAGTAAAAGGTCTTCGAGAAAAAACGCCGACAGCGCCGCTCTGCCACTGAGATTGGCTTTCGCATAAACGGATTGCGCCTGCTGGCGAATAGTTCGCTCGCTGGTGTCACGCGTGACTGCAATCTCCCGGTGACTAAGCCCCTTGAGCATTAGCAGCGCTATCTCGCGTTCGGCGTTCGTCAACTGCCAGCGATCGAATTGCGCATCGATGGCGGTACTCAAACCCTTTAGCACTTCGCGCATATCCGTTCGCCATTGCACGCCCTCGGAGCGTGCCACCTCGAGATCCCGCAGTAGCGATAGCTGCTCGTGGTGTTGACGATCCATGCGTCCGAGGAGATACACGACTGCGGCGACGGTCATCACGATGAGAGTGGGCTCAAGGAGCTCAAGGAGGATATCGCTTAGTGTCAGGCTTGGCTCTTCAATGATCTCGAGAGTTATTAAGACGCCGACGCCCACGATAATAGCGACCGCGACCCATATCGGGCGCCAAGATTTAAGTATTGTTCTCACCAATTACTCCCAATTTAGTATCAGCAATGCGGGCTATAAGTAGCCTAAATTACGCATTAGTAACGGTCTGATGCAAACGAAAACGAAAACGAAAAAAGAACCGGGCGCGGATACCACGCCCGGTTCAGACACTTTTGATACTTATCGTGGCCCGTAATCAACCAGCTCCAGGCGCTCGCCCGTTGCCGGTTTCACTTCAAGCGCGAAGCCGATTCCAGGAACGTAGTATTTGAACTCATCAGATCCTGGTGACAATGGCGTGGTGTTCAGGGTTTTGAGGATGGGGCCAGTGCCATTCTGACTGAAGGGCACGTCTGCGTCCCTAGCGTCCAAACTTACCACCTCAACCACGTCCTCGGCCTCACCGAGCGCCCACTCTTGGCGGAAGCTCTCGCCGACCTGTGGCGCTCCCTTGGACCAAAAACCTGGTTTGGCACCGCCTTTACCAGCCTCGAAAGAGCCATCGAGATTTGCCAGCAATCCATCCTCGAAGTTCTGGACGATTTCGCCGAAGTACCAAACGTTGCCGTGTTTGTCCTGCGCGAGCCAGTCCTTGGTATCTTCGATCAGCACGCCGTTTCGCGTAACGGTATCACGAAGCGTCATTACCGTAACGCCCATTATTTCACGCGTCTCTGGCAATACTTCGACGCGGATCCGTTCCAAGCCCTCGGCGGTCCTCTTCTCGTATACCCGGAAGGCTCCTGGAGGAAATGGCGTATAACGATTATCGATTCCCGAGACGAAATTCGCCGGATCGATGACCGGGTCATAGGGGCCACTCCCTGTGACATCACAAACATCGTTGCGGGCCTCGCGAACTTCCTTGCACTGTGCGTTGGCCTCCCAATGCGCTTTCTGCGTGGTGCGTATGCAGGCCTTTGAGTCCGCAGGGTCACTCATGTTAAGGCAAATAGCGAACCCGGTTCGGGTTTCTGTCCTGGCATCGTACTGGCAGGCCTGAAAAAGCTGCTGGGTAGTTTTTCCGCATATATTCTGCCCCGCGTCGGTTGCCCATACGCTATGCGGGAACACACTAATAAGAGCACACGCTGCGGCAGGAATGACTGTGAAGCGCTTTTTCCAGCTATTTTGAATTGATACCATCTTACATCTCCTCGTTATTGATTGTGGGACATCCATGACACAGATGGCGGCCAAGCTATTTTGAGAAGAGCATTGGGCGTCAACCTGTGTTGGAGTAGCATCTGGTTTGCCGCGAATTTCCGCATCCAGCAAACGACCTATCTATGGCGAAAAGCGTCGGCTATCTGCAGGATTGGGCGAGCGCGAAAGATTTCACAGACTGAGGTGTCAACGTTTCCAATATGGAAAAACAGCGTCATTCAAAGGGGGAAAGCGAGATGCTGCATCTCGCGCAAACGGGTACTGGAACTCAATGAATGTTTACAGCGGCGTTGTGAACGTTGCTATCGGAGCCGGGATCATAGCCATCGCCGCACCTAAGATTTGCTCGGGTGAACGGATAGATGCGGGTATATTTCCGCCGCGGCTTGCATTGTCGTGGTGGGTAGATCGTATGCCGCGCAGGAAATGTGCGTGGCATGCGCGAAATTAGCGCTCCGGGCACCAACGTCCTAGGACGGCATGGCTGCCGCCCTAGGTACCTTCCGGCTTTACTTAGTTTCGTCAGGTGTCGCGTCGGTTTTACCGTGGTGCTCGGTTACGACCGGATGAACCACTGTGTGTTCGACGGCGGGTGGACGTGGGGGAGCCGTTTCAGTAGAGCCACTTTGGCTGTCACTGGCGCTGGCATTCGCTGGCGTGTCTTCTCCACCACCGTCCGACGTTGTGGACTCGCTCGGTGAGCTGGCATTGGTATGGGACGGATCGCGCTGCTGACGGCGTTGTCGATGGTGACGTCCACGGCGCGGACGCTGATCGCCGCTGCGGTCGGGGCGAGTGCGCGGCGCTGGCGGCGCATCGCTATCGGTAGGTGTTAAGCTTTGATCATCGTTGCTAACTTGCCCTGCTTGTTCACCACTAAAACCCAAGTCATATTGGGTTTGCTCCGGCCTAGTGGAGATATTCGGTGAGCTTTCCGCTTCAGGCCGCTCCTGGGGGATTGGCTCGCTGCCACTACTACTTTCTTGGCTTTGACTTTCCAACGCAGGCGCGGCGCCATCAGACGGTGGCTGTGTCGCGTCACTGGGGTCTTTCCAGCGGCGCCTAGGGCCACGGCGATTGCGTCGTCCGCTACTGGCGGGTCGCTGACCTTGTGTGGACGGAACTGCCGGAGACGCGGTCTCGCCTGACGCTTGTGTTGACGCAGCTAAATTAGCGTCCTCCATGGGCGCTGACTCTGGCAAAATTTGCCGATCCGGGGTCACGCCAACATTGGCACGCACCTGCTCGATGGGTTCCCGCTGCGGGCGTTTTTGCTGCTGAGGTGGACGGCGTTTGCTTTGGCGATCGCGGTTATCACTATTTTCCTTTCCAGGCTCTCGTCGTGCGACGGGTCGCTGTGCCACTGCGACAGGTTGATCCACGACAGGCTTTGGCGGCGCTCCGCCAAACAAGCTTGCAAACAGGCGCTTGATAAATCCGCCTTCGCCGGCCGGGGCTTGCGCGGTTGCGTAACGCGTCGGACGTTCTGTGGGCGAGGGCGCGGGAGAAGAAGGTACCACGCCTTTCACCGCCGGCTCTTCGGCCAATGGCTTGGCAGACGTGCCTACGTCGTCGTAGCTCAGACTCATGTCTGCGGCGGGTTTAGCGGCTAGGCGATAACTGGCGGGAAGTGGTTCCCCATCTTCGCTTTGCTCATCGCTGCGGATACGTTTCAGTTCGTAATTGGGTGTTTCTAAAGCAGAGTTAGGAATCAGGAAAACGCGGGTATTTTGACGGCTTTCAATGGCGCTGACCACATTACGTTTTTCATTCAATAAGAAGGCGGCCACATCGACGGGAACTTGCACGATAATACGCGCAGTTCGCTCTTTCATCGCCTCTTCTTCGATTAAACGCAAAATCGACAATCCCAGCGACTCGACATTACGAATATTACCTTGGCCTTCACAGCGCGGGCACACGATATGAATGGATTCGCCCAATGGCGGACGCAGCCGCTGGCGCGACATCTCTAATAGGCCAAACCGCGATATACGCCCAACTTGGACACGGGCACGATCCATTTTCAACGCTTCGCGTAAACGATTTTCCACTTCGCGCTGGTTACGCACGGGCGTCATATCGATAAAGTCGATGACGATCAATCCTCCAATATCGCGCAAACGCAACTGGCGCGCGACTTCGTCGGCCGCTTCAAGGTTAGTATTTAGCGCAGTTTCTTCGATATCGCCACCTTGGGTGGCACGTGCTGAGTTGATATCGACGGAGACCAAGGCTTCGGTGTGATCGATAACAATCGCACCGCCCGAAGGCAGGCGAACTTGGCGTTGAAAAGCAAAACCGATCTGCGACTCGATTTGGTAACGCGAAAACAGCGGCACATGGTCGCGATACAGCTTAATTTTATTCAAGCTGTAAGGGATAACCTGCTGCATGAAGTCACGCGCGGTGTTATAGACTTCTTCGTTATCAATCAATATTTCGCCAATATCTTGACGAAAATAATCGCGAATCGCGCGGATGATAACGTTGCTTTCTTGATAAACCAGGAAGGGGGGCGGACGATCTTTCGATGCGGTCTCAATAGCCGCCCACAGGCGTAACAGATAATCCAAATCCCATTGCAATTCCTCGCCGCTACGGCCCACACCTGCGGTACGCACGATCAAGCCCATGCCTTCGGGGACGGTCAAGGCATTCATGATGTCGCGCAACTCATTGCGCTCATCCCCTTCGATTCGGCGTGAAACACCGCCAGCACGGGGATTGTTGGGCATCAAGACCAGGTAACGGCCAGCCAAACTGATAAAAGTAGTTAAGGCCGCACCTTTGGTGCCGCGCTCTTCTTTGTCTATCTGAACAATGACTTCCTGACCTTCCTTAACTAAGTCTCTAATGCTTGGGCGACCGCTCTGCGGGTCGTGTGAGAAGTTGTCTGGGGAGATTTCTTTGAGGGACAAAAAACCATGACGTTCGGCGCCGTAATCGACAAATGCGGCTTCTAAGCTCGGTTCCACACGGGTGATTTTGCCTTTGTAAATATTAGATTTTTTCTGTTCTCGCGAAGGGGTCTCTATGTCTAAATCATAAAGATATTGTCCATCAACTAGGGCAACCCGCGTTTCTTCGCGTTGGGTTGCGTTTATCAACATTCTTTTCATATTGTATAGTCACTCCGGCTTGCCATGGCCGGCAACAACAGCAATGCAACGACTTTCTAGGTTTAAGTCATTGTATTTTAATCGGCGTAGCCGATGCTATGAACCGTGGAGGGAATTTCAGGAGGGCACTGCGCTAGGAGAGATAATGTCGATGGATAGGTGAAAGTGCATCATCACTATTTAACAATTCTCTGGGCCTATGATAAATCTGACGTCAACTCTTATTCCAATCCGCGCGGCACCATTGCTCTGCGTGGGTCGAGTTTGACTCGCCCTACGTTTGGTAATAAGAATGCTCTTCTACAAGCTTGTCGTCAGCTACATGGCCTTAACGCCAATCTTCCTGATACAACCAACATCCACTTCGGTTCTGCCGTCGTCGCCCGCTCGCCTAGGGCAAGATTCTTTACTTACCGTCGCTCTCTTGGGTGAGCGAACAAAACCCTTAACAGAAAATGCTTCAACGTAGATCATTGCTTCAATGCAAGCTGTATAGTTCACTGCGGCTGATGACTGATCTGGCCATCAGCGGCGCCGCAACGTAAGGCCAGATCCGCTAGCACGAATAGCAGCGTTATTCCGACCACTTTAGCGCTTTAAAACAAGCTTCCCGCGTTTTGCACTCTCCGCGCCCGGTGCCACTGCCATTAACCCAGCAAAACCTTTTGCGTGCCGTGTTAAACCCAGATTTTCCATTAGCACTCTACTGCGGCCGCACAACGCGCTGAATCTGCGCGAGAAAAGAAGAAAAACAGTCTGTCACCGTAGAGTGACTACGCCTCCGACTGTTTTTCTTCTTTTCTCGCCCCTCTTCAGCACCTTGCGCACCCTCACTACGAGGCTAATGGAAAATCTGGGTTAAACGGGACTGTTAACTGGCTTGGCACAATTCAAAAACAGCGTGGCTTCCACCATGCTGATCGACCCGCCGTCTCACGTACGCTACCCTCCTATATTTACTTAGAGAGGTTAGAACTGTTCCGGTTCAACAGGGGCCAAAAATACAAGTTTGCACTATAACACGTTCGGATATCACATCAAGCAAGTCAACAACATACGGCGCGCTTTTTAACAATTTAGCCCGCCGCCTGTTATCATTGCAAGAATGATTCCAAGTAAAACAGAAACCAATCCGGGTGTGCGATTCATTGAGATCGCCCAAGCGCAATCGGGCCAACGCGTCGATAACTTTCTCATTGGCGAATTGAAAGGTGTGCCTAAGAGCCACATCTATCGCGTTTTGAGGCGGGGCGAGGTGCGTGTCAACAAAGGCAGAATTAAACCTCATTACCGCCTGAAAGCCGGTGATACGTTGCGTATTCCGCCAATTAGCGTTGCTGAAGAAGGCGAAAAACCGGACCCCTCGTCGCGAGATAAAGACCGGGTCACTCATAGCATTATTTATGAAGATAACGACCTTTTGGTGATCAATAAGCCCTCGGGCATGGCCGTGCATGGTGGTAGTGGGGTTAGCTACGGTGTCATCGACATACTGCGAGCGCTCTATCCTTATTCGTATCTGGAACTCGCGCATCGGCTGGATCGCGATACCTCGGGTTGTTTATTGGTCGCCAAAAACAATGACACGCTCAAGCATTTACATCATTTGTTGCGTGATGGCTTGTTGGATAAGCGTTATCTGGCCCTGCTCAATGGACACTTTGATAGGCGCTCGTTGGAGGTGGATGCGCCCTTAGCGCGCGACGTATTACAAGCGGGCGAGCGCATGGTGCAAGTCAACGAGCAAGGCCGCGCTGCAATCAGCAGATTTGAGTTTCGCGGCCACTATGCCGATATGACGCTGGTTGAAGTGGCTTTGTTGACAGGTAGAACTCATCAGATTCGTGTTCACGCCACCCACATTGGGCATGGCGTGGCGGGTGATACAAAATACGGCGATGCCGATTACAACCGAAAAATGAAAACTTTTGGTCTAAAGCGTTTATTTTTACACGCTGAGAAAGTCCAATTTAGCATGCCGGATAAAAGCCCAATCACATTGCAAGCGCCTCTACCCGACGAGTTGAAACAGGTTTTAGAACAACTGCAAACTTCACAGGCTCTGGAATGAAACAAACCTATGATTTGATTGTGTTCGACTGGGATGGCACATTAATCGACTCCCAGGCGCGCATCATCAATTGTATGCACGCGGCGATTGACGCGCAGCAGTTAGCGACGCGGAGCGACGACGAGCTTAAAAATGTAATCGGCTTGGGTTTGCGCGAGGCTATGCGGGGTTTATTTCCAGATACTGCAGCGGATTTGCTGGAGCAGTTGGCACAAAGCTATCGCGAGCACTATTTAGTGCATGATAAAACCCCCTCACCGTTATTTGCCGGCTCCATGGAGACATTGCATCGTTTGCAGAGCGAGGGTTATCTGTTGGCGATTGCCACCGGCAAGGGACGCCAGGGCTTAAACCAAGCGCTTAAGGAAACGGGCTTGGACGGTTTTTTTCATACCACGCGTTGTGCCGACGAAACGCAATCTAAGCCGCACCCGCGCATGTTGCTGGAGATCATGGAAGAATTAAACGTCACCCCTGCGGCCACACTTATGGTGGGCGACACGGAATACGATTTACAAATGGCCAAGCGCGCCAACACGGCGTCTGTGGCGGTTAGCTACGGCGTGCATGAGCGTGAGCGCTTGCTTAGTCAGGCGCCCCATACTTGTATCGATAGAATCGAAGATCTGTGTGCTTGGTTGAAAGACGTGCAGTCCACCGTAGCGTTAGACTAGAAGTTAGTGCGTAATATATTTGCATTAGAGTTGTTTGTAACGATTGGCAAGCGGATGCTTCATTGTAGGCATCAAAAGTCCTCACTTGAATAAAGGGTAATGTATGGCAGATGACACGGATAAGCGCACCGTAGAACCGCAATCTCATGGCGAAACGCCGCCACAGTCATCCACTTGGACCGAAGGCGAGGAAGTGCGCGCAGCAGCCCCTCCGGAAGCGCCACCGCCTGCCCCTAAAAAGCCAGCAGATCCTAATTGGGAGCGTGACTTAATTGGTCGCCTGACCTTTGCCACCTTGGCTGAGCAACGCCGCGCGCGCCGCTGGGGCATTTTCTTCAAATCACTCACCTTTCTCTATTTGTTCGGCATGCTTTATCTTTTTTTGCCGCAAGACGAAAGTAGCATGGCAGTGGGCAAGAAACATACGGCGTTGATCGACATTGAAGGTGTAATCGCCTCCGACAGTCAAGCCAATGCCGATGATATTGTTACTGGATTAAGAAGCGCTTTTAACGACGGTAATACT
>JANPPH010000132.1:0-3355 GCA_031428395.1 Gammaproteobacteria bacterium | reverse complement strand
CAACGCAACGAGGTTTGCTCCACAGAAGATATCTTTAACGATCGCGGAGTATTACTGCTACGCAAAGGCGCCGCCATCAACCACAGTGCTGCGGAGCGCATTATTCAACACAAATTGTGTAAGCCACTTGAAGAGCAAATTACCATCACAAATGGCATCGAGCGCGACAGGTTGATGCAGTATTTCGACCACTTTATTGCCAAGTACCCTGATGTCCAACAGATCCACGAAAAACTGAATTTCAAAGCAGATTTGCGTACCCTGATTACGCATTGGGATTACCCTTCGATCCTGACACAAAAACTGACGGTTATGGCAGAACAAATGGAGGTGGAGTTCGAAAAGGGACTATTTTCAGCGTGGCTTTCAGCGCTAATCGGGCGTGAAATGGGTCTAAAAAAAGACCTCATTCTCGCCACTTTCGTTGCCGGATTGGTACATGACATTGGGCTAATGCACATTGACCCCAGTATTCTAAAAAAACAAGGACAGTTATCACCTTCAGAGTGGCGCGCCATTCAAAGCCATACCGTAATCGGCAAGTTATTGGTAGAACATCTACGCGACGCTAATCCTGAAATCGCACGTGCAATCCTAGAGCATCATGAGCGTTGCGATGGCGTTGGCTATCCGGGCGGCAAACGCGAAGAACGTTTAGGGGTGCCCGGTCAAATCGTCGGCATGGCCGACAGCATCCAAGCAATTCGCGTCAATCAATTCAAACAACTCGGACGCAGCCTTCGCGACACTCAGTCCTTTTTACATATGAACAGCCGAACGCACTTTTATCCTACTTACGAGGCGATGTGCGCAATTTTGAAGAAATCGGAACTCGCCCCCACGCGCGGAAATCCCTTCGGCACCATTCCTAAATTTGTGGATCACCTGCTTGGACAAGGACGCATCCTAAAAGAAGTCGTCAACACCTTGGAACCCATGCGCGGCGTTTTGCAAATGATCAATGTAACGTCACCCACTGGCAAAGCATTGCTGACTGTATCGGATCATGTCCTGGAGATGATCACCTCATCGGGCTTAGTGCGTGACGATTTATTTCTTTGGTTGGAATCACTCGCCCGACACCCGGATGAGGAAGCACTAAGCGATTTAAACGACATCGAACTAATGCTTAACGAACTCAATTGGCAATTAAAAAATGCTAATCGTGCCTATGGTGCCTTTAAAGAAAGTGGCTGCGACTTACCTGAATGCGAAATGTTGCATAATCTTGCTATGCAAATGAGCAACGCATTGGACAAACAGCCCAGACATACTGATGCGGTTGCAGTACCGATTCAATAACGTTTTGCGTCGTGCTACACGCCTTCTATTTGGATTATTTCCACCATCTCACCCCACATGTGAAAACCCACACTATCCGGGCGCAATTGAATTTGCGCTTTGACACGCAAGCCGTCTACCGCGAAAGACGCGGGTAAGTTGATCGGGTCGTAGCGCGTGCCGTCATCGCCGATAACGCCGAAAAACCCGCCTTCCAATCCGATATATTTCACTGTGCCCACAATTTCCACGTGGCGCTCCTCTATCATCACATTATCCGTAGCAACTTCGCGCGAGGTGACGCCACCGCAGCTTGCAATGACCAACGTTAACAACACTATCAATCCTCGAATCATGACGCTCTCCTTCTAAGTCCATCGGTAGGTACTACATTTTGCCAAAAACATAGCTAATCCAATAGCATACTTTCACAAATCTAAGTAATGGCCCTAGTTACGACACAAAATTCCTTGTGATAGCTTCCACATATATATAAGAACACTTTTTCGTTGCCAGAGGCTAGATACATGGACTACCCCTTATCGCCGTTTTCGCGTCTGCGTCAAACCCTGCATTCAGTGTCACACATTTCTATTTTGGCGGCGATGTTGGCGCTATACGGTTGCGGCGGCGGCACCGCACCCACCCCTCTGCCTGATTCATCGAATCCGAACCCGTCGCCCAGCAGCCAAATAGACACCTCCAATCCAAGTTCTGACGGTCCCTACGGAGTGCAAAAAGCCGAAGGGATCTTGGTCAAATTTAATAACCAAGTGCAAAGCAAGGCCGCCCGCAGTGTATTCAAAGCGGCGGGCACTGAGCAAGTCGAAAGCTTCACCTTGGTAGACGGTTTGGTGCTGGCACAAGTTGCTCCCGGTCAAACTATTGATGCAGCAATCGCCGCTTTGCAAGCAGATCCCAGCGTCGAATATGCCGAACCGAACTTCGTCGTCACCAGCTTCGTGGTACCCAACGACACCAGTTTCGCGCGTCAATATGGCTTACATAACACAGCTCAAACTGGCGGCTTAAACGACGCCGATATTGATGCCTCCGAAGCCTGGGATTTAACTAAAGGCACCGATAGCATCATTGCTGTCATCGACACCGGTGTTGATTACAATCATCCTGATCTTATTGGCAATATCTGGGTAAACCCGGGTGAGATTGCCAATAACGGCGTTGATGATGACGGTAATGGCTATGTCGATGACGTGCGCGGTTGGGACTTCGCCAACAATGATAACAACCCGATGGACGACAACCGCCACGGCACACATGTGGCAGGAATTATTGCGGCGCGAGGTAATAATGGGGTTGGCGTCGCCGGTGTTAACTGGTCGGCACGCATTATGCCGCTTAAATTTCTTACCGCTACCGGTTCTGGCTCCACTGCAGGGGCTATTCGTGCGCTTCAATATGCTGTGCGTATGGGCGCTAAAATATCTAACAGTAGCTGGGGCGGCGGCGCACGCAGCCAAGCCTTAATGGACGCAATCTCGGCAGCCAATACTGCTGGGCACTTGTTCGTTGCTGCAGCGGGCAATGCTGGCACCAACAACGACACTTCGCCTTCGTATCCCGCAAGCTTTAATTTGCCGAACATTATTTCAGTCACCGCCACAGACAGCTCAGATAGGCTTCCCGCATTTGCCAATACCGGCGCCACCAGCGTCGATTTAGCAGCACCAGGCGTAGGCATTTTAAGCACTACGCCAAACAATGCCTACGCTTCCTTGAGCGGCACATCGATGGCAGCGCCCTTTGTCACTGGCGTTGCAGGCTTGGTGCTCGCAGCGAATCCAAGTCTTAGCACGGTAGCGCTTAAAGCAGCATTACTCAATTCAGTGGATCGTGTTGCAGCACTCAATGGCCGTGTCCTTACGGGAGGCAGAGTCAACGCCTTCTCCGCTTTACGTAGCCTAGCCACAACCGTGGCCCTCTCCCCTAACGCTGTAACGCTTACAGCGGGAGGACGTCAGCAATTTGTTCCCAGCGGCGGTGGTGGCGTTTATACCTGGACAGTTAGCAATCCGGCCGTGGGCAGCATCGACAATACCGGACTATTTGTTGC
>JANPPH010000131.1:0-2948 GCA_031428395.1 Gammaproteobacteria bacterium | reverse complement strand
CAACCATTTATGCTTGCCTCAAGCTCGTCTCTTTCTCGCACTTCCTTCAATTCATTACGCGTCCACATATTTCACCCCATCGCAAAAAGCTCTAATTTTCATAAAACATTAACATTGTTTTCGAATTGGTATAATGCGGCTTTATCATGTCAGTTTACAGGAGGGAATGGACTGTCGGGATACCGCCGCGTAACTCGGCAACTACAACGTTCCCCGGGCCAATCAGGCCGATCAATAGAGGTGCCTCTAAAACGTCAAACCCAAATTCAATAAGCTAGAGTCTTGCATGCGAGTGGTATATTCAATCTCAAATCGCTGGCCGTTGTTTAACTGATACCCAGCACCTAAACCTATAGCGCCATTCACATCAAATTTGCTGAAAATATTTTTAAAATCGCCCCAATCGCTGCGCTGCTCGTCCCAGGTATAACCCGCTTTGCCTTTCCAGTAAAAACTGCCTTCGGTGCGAAACGTGGCGTACTGGATATCGGGAGCGCTTTCCCAACCTAGCGTAGTGCTAAATAACGATAAGCCACTATTGGCAGCGTTGCTTGCTCGTTGGTGAGAAAGGGCCAAAATGGGCCGATATTCCATCGCAAAGCGCGAGTTACGAGTCTCCTCCGCAGGCGGAAGGTTGTGTAACAAGGAGGGAACGATATAGTGGAGAGACGCTTCTTCCGTGGCCTGCGCACCAAATGCACTGCTGCACGTTAAGCCCCACGCCACGAAAAGTATTATTTTTTGCTGTGTAACCATCGACCGAACTCCTCCTAGAGCTAACCGCCGACCGAAAGCGCTTTCCCTCCGTGGGAAGACCTATCCAAAAAACTAATCCTGTGGATTGATAATAAGCTAGCCGCGTATTCCGAAATATACGGCCCGAATGTTATCGGCATAGGGAATTTCCCTTTTACCCAGATTTTCCATTAGCCTCGTAGCGAGGGTGCGCAGGGAGCTGAAGATGGGTGAGAAAAGATGCAAAACAGTCGGAGGCGTAGTCACTCTACGGTGACAGATTGTTTTGCATCTTTTCTCGCGCAGATTCAGTGCTCTGGGTTTAAGTGCGCCTTTCGATTAGTTTGTTTTGGATGTTTAGCTGTTGCGTTTGCTGTTCAACTACGACGCTGATCTTAACGTGTGGTGATTTTAAGTTGCAAGATGTTTTTAAGTGATTTAACAGATGTAGAATATAAGCATATGTTAAATAATCTATTTCTTCCTTAGGAGGGGTCTGAGATAAGGCCATACATTGTCGCGGATTTGGCTTTGCGCAGCCGCTGTGGGGTGTATTCCATCCGATTGAAACTGTTCAGTGCCGTTAAGACCATTGAGCAGAAAGGGCAGCAACGTGACAGAATGGCGCTTGGCGAGATCCACGTAGACGCGACTGAAGGCCTTTGTATAAGCGACACCATAGTTGGGTGGTAGGGCCATGCCGGCGAGCAACACCTTGGCATTTTGGCGTTGGCATTGTTTGATGAGGCTTGCAAGATTGCTCTCCATTTCAGAGAGTGACAGCCCGCGTAAACCGTCGTTGCCGCCAAGCTCGATAATGCAGATCGTGGGGCGATTATTTTTCAGTGCTTGCGCCATGCGTGAGACGGCACCGCGCGTGGTTTCGCCGCTAATGCTGGCGTTGACAACTTGGTGAGGATAACCCTGTTCCTTAAGGCGCTGTTGTAATAGTGCCACCCAGCCCACGTGTTGTTCGATACCATAACTGGCGCTGAGACTGTCCCCTACAATGAGGATTGTTTCGGTTTGGGCGGCAACCGCAATCCCAGGAAAAATCTGCAACCATCCTAGCAACAGGAAATATTTTAGCATGTCGGATACGTTATCCCAGGCAATCGTGGTGGCACAAAGCTTATCAAAAATCATTCCCGCAGCGGACGGTGATCTTACCATTTTGGATAAGGTCAATCTTAGCATCGCCAAGGGTGAGGCTGCGGCAATAGTTGGTTCATCGGGCTCTGGCAAGTCTACTTTGCTGGGGTTGTTGGCAGGATTAGATCAGCCCTCATCAGGCAAGGTATTCATCAATAACGTGGATTTATTTGCCTTGGATGAAGACGGGCGCGCGGCAGCGCGTGCTGCCAACATCGGTTTCGTGTTTCAAGCTTTTCAGTTATTGCCGAATTTAACTGCATTGGAAAATGTCATGCTACCGTTAGAGCTTGTCGGCACCGACAATGCCAAGGCGCGCGCCCAAGACGTTTTAGAGCGGGTGGGATTGGCGCAACGCTTAACGCATTATCCACGGCAACTCTCCGGTGGCGAACAGCAGCGCGTTGCTATTGCTCGTGCCTTTGCACCGCAGCCAAAGTTGTTATTCGCCGATGAGCCGACAGGTAATTTAGACAAGGTTACGGGTGCGCGTGTGATCGATTTATTGTTTGAGATGAACCGCGAACGCGGAGCCACATTGGTGCTTGTCACGCATGACGAAGGTTTAGCAGGGCGTTGTGCGCACCGCTTGGAATTAGACGCCGGTCGGATATCCCGTGATACGCACAGTTAAATTAGCCGGACGCCTGTTGTTGCGCGATTGGCGCGCAGGGGAATTATATTTGTTGGCGATCGCCATCGTTATCGCCGTCGCCAGCGTGACGTCGGTCGGGTTTTTTACTGACCGGGTGCGGCAAGTGCACGAACAGCAGGCCAACGAATTGCTGGGCGGAGATTTGTTGATTGCATCGTCTGAGCCTGTGCCCTCGAACATTATCGACGTGGCGCAAAAAACAACGTTGCGCGTAAGCCATCGTATCGAATTCCCTAGCATGGTGTTGGCCCAGGGCAAAAATCAGTTGGTGTCACTCAAGGCCGTCAGTGAGAATTATCCCTTACGCGGCAGTATCAAAATTGCAGAGTCAGCGTCAGCGCAAGAAGTCAAAGCAGTGGGTATTCCCCTGGCAGGGACGGTGTGGGCCGATGCGGCAGTGATGCGC
>JANPPH010000130.1:0-12116 GCA_031428395.1 Gammaproteobacteria bacterium | reverse complement strand
TAGCGGTAAGTAGGCAAAGTTTCGTAAAAAAAACGCGGATCAGAGAGGAGTGCGCTGCGCTAAAATTTTATCTTAAACGACGTAGTGTAAGAAGTAGAGACAATGCCAAAAGAAACACATCCACTGTACCCCCGCCGCCTGCGCTGCTAGAAGCCGCTTCGGTGGCGGTTGGAGTCACCTCACTAAGAGTAGTCTCGTTTGTTGCAGCACTGGCAACAGCCGCTTTACTGTTATTTACTACAAACGTCATGGGTGAACTGGAATCGGAAATATCCGACATGCCAAACTCACTCGCTTCGCCGCTATACAAGTGAGTATTCGGTTTGGTCGTATCATCAAGCTTTGCGTTGTTAGTTTCAAAAAATAAATTCACGGCTTGGCCATAGCTGTGACCGTTATCTAAAAAGTCGTCACCGACTGCTGCCATCAAATCGACGCGCTTGTGCGCGGCAAGGGCATTATCGTTGTTGTAGCCTGGGCTGCCAACGCGATCATCAATATGCCAGACAGCGAGTCCACCAAAACGAGTGGTTCCCAATAAGACAGTAAGGCCAGTGTCATAGCCATAGTGTTGACGATTTTCTACTAGGAAGTATTCAGACGGCTCGGCGGTGGGGATTTTTATGACGGTAGCCTGATCGTCGCCAGCGGCAAATGCGCTGTGTAGGGAACCTGCTGTTGGCAACATCGGCTCAATCCAACCTAGCGATAGACGCATCCAGGCATCGGGCAATACGGGCGTTTCGCCCGCTTCTCTATCCTCGGCGGCCTCGCCCCAAGAACCGTAGGACATGACTGACCAGACACCCACACCTGAGCTTGCACCCGATACATCATAAAGATCAGGCAAGCCAAAAAGTGAGTGTCCCAATTCGTGAACCATGATGCCGAGCGTCGCGAAATGATCACCGTGTAGTTCAGCGAGAATGCTGTAGGTCATTCCGTTACTGCGGGTATTAATCGCGACACGTCGACCCTCGCTGTGTTGCACGGGAATATCAACGCGGGATCCACTTGAGAAGTTGCGCGATTGACCCCAAAAACGCGGCGATGTCGTGTCATCCTCTAAGGATTGCTCATTGCCGTTTCTGCCGTACGACCCTTCATAACCTGATACAACTACCATGATGCCCAATTCACGCGAGGTCAATATGCCGTCGCCATTGTTGTCGTAGGCGGTGAAATCTACATACGCCATGGCTGCGTTAATGGCGTCGGCAGCAACGCGATTGGATTTATATAGAGAAGTGTTTGAGACCGTCGCCGCAGGCATCGTCGCGCCCAAGCGCAGCCAACCTACTACGCCATCGTTGCTCGTACCGTGGCGCTCTCGACTTGGAATAATATTTAATTTACCCAAGGACGCTGCGCGGTAATAATGGCGAACACTCTTTCTATCCGCGTCGAACACAGCAGTTGCGAGCGCTGCAGGATCCGTTGTTGCACAGTTTTCACAAGCGGTCGAAGCCATTGTGTCGTCGTAATATCCCAATATCACCAACAGTGGCACATCACCGGTGCGTGGCAAAATGGGGTTGCCTGCTATAGAGGCAGCACGATTTGGGCTGATACTAATAATTGAGTCGCGGTTAAAACCAGGTCGCAAATGAGGCGTTACGTTGCTGAGCTGATTTTCATCAAACCCGACCACCAGATTGCTCGCTTTCAATCCTCCAGCACTGGACGCCGCTTTAAGACCTGTTGTGATGGGCAGCGCATAAACCCATTGCCCCGCCGCGTTCTTGATGACAGTGTATCCCGCCTCCGTTTCGTACCAGCTCTGGTGTTCATCACCGCGAAGCAGCACTGAGATGGGCTTGCCATCGGGTTGATATGCAACAATTCTGCCCGGCGCCGATGGCATAGCAAGCACGCTGCAAGGCAATAAAGCCAACAGCCAAAAACTCGCAATGACCTTTCGTGCAAACGTGGCACCGCTCATGTAATCGCATTCCCCAGCGCAGGCGCAACATAGCGCCGCTATCAGGGGATTAATCGGCTACTGCGGGGAATGCGTGAGTGCAATTTTTTCTAAACTTTAAACTACTTCACAAAATGAGAAGAAAATGGTTGTCGACGACCTGGGATACAGCATTAAGCGGGCCAAAGCTCGCTTAATGCTGAATGATTCCTAGTACGAACAGCACGGACAGAATCTAAACCCTGTCTAATTTAGAAAGCGTAAACGATACCCGTTGAGAGGGTGGAAGGGTCACCACCTTCTTCCACCGGTGTGACACGAAACGTGCCAAAACGCGCTTGTGGGTCATTGCTAGTGTGAATATAAGACACATACGCCTGCGCTACTTTTGACAAATCGCGGAATAAGCCAAGCGCATAAAACGACGCCTTATCATCGCCCGCAAATTCACTGCCATTGCCGTAGGCCAGCTTGAGCGCAGTGTTTTCACCCAGCGGGGCTTTTGCCGATAGATAATAGGTATCGCGGGAGGCATTGGGCACCGCTATGCTTGCATCACTCACCTTAATATTCTCGTACACGACGCCCACAACGACTTTCGAAAAACCGTACATCAGTCCCAGCTTTGCCGCGGCAGTTTTGTCGATGACCTCGGGATCAGTAGCACCATGATGATCCCCATAAGAATCGTAATTTTTATGCAGCTCGTACGCAGCCGTCGCTAATAAGGGGCCCACATCATAGCTCGCCCCTATACTGAATGCCGACGTATCGCCAGTGGGTACCGCCTTCTTCCTTTCATTGAATCCAAACACAGCGAAGTTCGCTGAAAATCCATTTTTCTGCGGCGTTTGGTACATTACTACATCCGGCGCGCGCACATTGAATGCCGACCCGTGATGATCGCCAGCGCCGCTATTTAGATCATTAATATTGCCCAGCAGTAATCGCATGTCACCCGCAAGGTGATGAAACGGATCCAACGCGAGGGTGGTCATGGTATAAGGCGTATGATGCTTGCCGGCCAACAAGGTGCCGTACTTACTCGCGACACCGACAAAGGAATCATGCCCCGCCCACTGGCTTTTGTTAGCCGTACCTAACTCCGTCAAGTCGATGGTCGACTCAATCTGCCAAAACAGTTTCAAATCCTCGTTGATGGGCGAACCGCCTTTCACCCCTAAAACAGTGCCACCGCTTTCGAGATATACATTGCTGTCACCTCCTGCGCCTGGATTATTGTGGTCTAGTGACAGAGAAATCACGCCGTAAAGCTCAAAAGCCTTATTGCTTATCGCCACATTGCCATGCTCATGGCCGTGTGACATTATGTTGTCACTTGCGTTAGACGTTGGCGAAATACAAATCATACTCCCGAGCGATATCACCGAACACAAACAATTTTTTTTCACCACACTTCCCCCTAGTTTATCAGCCTAATTGTTTAACGCCCGCTGACGTTTGCGTGGCGCTGTGGATATTAACTATTCTGCGTCAGACAGGCGATGTGGCATGATGTCGCGCGACAACTTGTCGCAGGGGATTAACGAAATCTGGCACGGTTTTTACGTACTTTATAGCGTGGTCGTATTGATGTTGTTAGAAAAGAATCTCCGCCGTTTAGCTCGCCTACGCAGCATTGTTATTGGCGCTGAAGTCGTTGCAGTTTTTCTTTCGGTTTTCGCTTTCGACGTCGAATTGCGCCTGTTGCCGCTGTCGCTGGTCATCGGCGCACAAGTCGCGCTCAATTTATTCACCTGGTTGCGCTTACAAAGCCCGCGCAGCGTCAGCGAAAGAGAACTTTTCCTTCAGCTGGTGCTGGATGTTGCGGCGTTAACAGTGGTGTTGTATTTCTCTGGTGGCGCGTCCAATCCCTTCACCCTGCTTTATCTTTTGTTTGTTAGCCTTACCGCATCGGCGTTACCAAGTGCCAATGCAATCTGGGGCATAGTTGGAATTTCCGGCCTCTGTTATTCAGGTCTACTAGCTCTGTATGTTCTAGTCCCTAACTCTCATCCGCATGAACTGTTTGCCTTACATGTCGTGGGCATGTGGAGCGGCTTTATAGCAAGCTCCTGCCTGATCGCATTTTTTGCCGTAAGCATGAATAAGGTGTTGCGCCAAAGTCATCAGATTATCGCCGAGGCCAGGGAAAAGATGTTGCGTGACGAACGCCTCGTAGCGCTGGGCACTCTAGCAGCGGGCGCTGCTCATGAACTGGGCACACCACTGGCAACTATGCAAATCATCAGCAATGAGCTGGCGCACGATTTTCCACATATTCCAGACATTGCGGCCCACAGCGCAACGCTTACTACACAAATAGGGCGCTGTAAGGATTCGTTGTCAGTGCTCTCGGCGAGTGCCGGGCAAGCACATATAGAAGCAGGTAGTAGCGAGGCGTTGGACACCTATCTTAATCGAGTCATAGCCGAATGGCACAAGACCCGGCCCACTGCGAATGTCAGCTGCCAATGGAGCACCCACGCAGCTGCCCCGTATATTTTAGCTGAACAAACACTTAGCCATGCTCTAACCAATATGTTGAACAACGCGGCTGACGCATCAATTGACCATATCCAGATTACTGGGCAGTGGAGTGATGCACAATTGACATTGGAGATCTGCGATCGTGGCGAAGGTCTAACACCCAGCGCCAGCGCCAATATCGGCAAGACTGTATTCACAACAAAGAGCGGCGCCGGATTAGGGCTCGGCCTGTACCTGACTTATGCAACAATAAACCGCTTAGGCGGCAGCGTAGAATTATTCAACCGCGACGCTGGAGGCACCTGCACGCGGGTGGTATTACCGCTAACCAAGTTGTTAGTAGCAACGAGTCACCACACACACCATGAACATGTTATTTGATCCATCGAAAAATCAACCCGATTTATTGGTCGTCGATGACGATGTTACGTTTTGCCAGGTATTGAGTCAGGCGTTGAGTAAACGTGGATTCGCTGTGCGGATCGCTCATGATGCAGATGAGGCGATCGCAAAAGCACAACAGCTGGCACCCGAATACGCTATTGTTGATTTATCAATGCCCGGGCCTTCGGGCCTAATGGTGGTGAAAGCCTTAACAGATCTCGGCGAGCACACGCGCACGGTAGTACTAACCGGTTATGCAAGCATCGCCACTGCTGTGGAGGCGATTAAATTGGGTGCGATTCATTATCTTACTAAGCCTACAAATGTGGATGATATCATCGCCGCGTTTCACCGCGCCGAAGGCGACACCAGTACTACCATCGCCAGTGAACCCATGTCTATCAATCGCATGGAATGGGAACATTTACATAAAGTGCTACTCGACTGCGGTGGCAATATATCAGCGGCGGCGAGGCGCTTGAGCATGCACCGGCGCACCCTCCAGCGCAAACTGCGCAAATATCCCTCTAAAACTTAGACCCCAAAGCATAGCGCACCGTAACGCAGTTACAACTGCCAAAGCTAGCTCTGTCGCTCACGCTAATAGCAGTAACACGGTCAACAACACTGGATACAGCCATTGATATAAAGCTGGCGATACTACATCGGGGATAGACATTTCAATAAGTGTCTCGCGCTCTGCACTGTCGATTGTTGCATTGAAAATAGTTGCCGTGATGAGGCCGATTGCATGGAAATTTCTAGCATCTCGAATATGTTTCAGACTGCTAGAAATAACGGGTTGAATTTTTTCTACTGCCTCTACAGTTAACACCATACGTAAGGCAATACGATCGGCACCCAGACCGAAGAACCGTGGAATAAGCCAATGGATGGCGCCAATAAGTTCTTTGCGGGTAGAGTTGCGCAGCAATAAATTTGCGGCGGCGGCGATGACGGTAAGTGCTGCCAGGCGTGCCAAACCTTCCCGCAACCCATTACTGGAGGGCAACACGTTTTGCAGCCATCCAGGTAGCCCAGAGATTATTGGTTCCCCCGGCGTAAACCAAAAATATAAAATCAAAATAGAGAGCATAAACCAGCGCATACGGCGCAGCATTTTTAGCGCAGGCGCTACAGGGGTGCTATACACTCCATATAAAACACCCAGTAGTGTACTGCTTAGGAGAAGATCGGCGGGTTGCGCGGCTGCGGCGAAAACGCAAATGATAAAGAAGCTTACGATCCAAATAACAGAATGCATCCGACCATTATAGCCTCACAGCAGGCGAGATAATAATCTGCTATCCGAATAGTTTAGGCGAAACATGTCCTAACTTTGTATTAGATTAGCTCATCCGGCGCATCAATTCGCGCGCCTCTTCCTTCTGAGTTTCACTGCCTTCCTGTAGCACTTCGCCCAAAATACTGCGAGCGCCGTCACCATCGTCCATATCGATATACGCACGGGCCAAATCTAGCTTAGTGCCTACCATGTCGTTGCTAGCAAATAAGTCTTCGTCGCTTCCACCGAAATGAGTATCGTCGAAACCGAATACTTTCTCGAAGCCGACGTCGTCCACTTGCGCCAGCATTGCCTCCAAGTCAGCATCTTCTGTGACTTTGCGTGCCGACCGCTGTTCAATTGCCACCTCTCCAGGTGTATTTTCGTCTTCGAATAGTTTATCGACAACCAAGCCTTCCAGCTCATCGCTTAAGCCTTGCGGACCTTTTCTCGCGTCCGCAGCCGCACGTATCTGTTTGATGGTGTCATCATCAAGACTAAACTCTAAGAGGTTGCCGTCAGAATGCAGGACTGGTTTTGCATCGGTAAATTGACTAAATACTGGTCTATCCTCGTCACCTGGCCGTGGCGTAAAGCCAGATTCAAACTCGATTACGTTAGTCGAATCGTCAACGGGGAAGGTATCGAAGTGAACTTCTTCAACGACGTCTTGCCTGTTTAAATCATTCTGCGCTGCGGCGTGTAATGGGGTCTGTTCGCCATTAAATAAGGGATGACCTGGACTCAATTCGCTGCCCATGTCGACGATCTTTTCCCATACCTCGCGATCATCGCTTGTAAGCGTAGTGTAGAACGATTCGGCCTGCGTTTCGAATGCCTCTTTATTGCCCATGGCGTAATACACTTCGAGCAGCTTCGTTTGCAAATCTTGACGCTCTGGTTCCTGCTGCAACGCATCCTTAATTAAGTCTTCGGCTTGCTGATAGCGGCGATACGCCAAGTAAACATCAGCCTCCGCCAACGGATCAATTTCGCTGTCTTCTGCAGGCACATCTTCTATGCTGGAAGTTGTGTGCAACACCTCGTCAGTGTCCATTGACTCAGAAAATGTTTGCTCAACAATTGGCATGGTCATAGCGGGGCTTTCCGAGAAAGCGAAGTTCCGCTTAAGCGGCGCGAAGGTTTCTTCCTCCGCATAATCTGCCTGCTGTTGTTTGCGCCGACGTGCAAATATCCACCCCAAGGCACCCACGAGGAGACCCACGACAACGAGTATGCCCAGAACGAGAGGGCTTGCTAGCATCGACCAGATACTTTCACCCGTTGGCGTCACGGGAACAGCTTCAGGCTGCGCAGTGGCCTGATCTTTGTTGGCCGCAGGATTACTAGAGTCCACCGGGCTATCCACTACAACATCGGCTAATGGAGCGGGGTCGACTGGGCTCGGACTTCCACTTTTACTCTGCATGTCCACTAGCGCATCGTCTTTGAGCGTAATGAGACGTTGCATCGTATTTAATTGTTCTTCGAGCGCCGCAACGCGAGCTTTTAGTTCATCGTTTTCCTGTCGAGTTGCATCGCCAGTTTCAATCGCGAGCTGCAACTCCTTGCTTAGTGATTGTGCATCTTTATTCGAGGTACCTTTACCATTTCCGCCCCGCACAGCTCCTTCGCTTTCGGGAGCCATGAGCTTCAATTGACCCTTGGCATCAGCGCTTTTACCCGTTTCTTCCTGCACGCTATCAGTGCGCACTGCCAAACCTTGCTGCTGCGGATCACCTTCTAGGGACGGAGGCTTTTTCTCCAACCAGCGTTGATATTGACGTCGAGCTTCGCGCACAGCCGTAGAATGATTAATGGCATTGAGCTCTGTTTGGTCTGGTGCACGCAGCACAAACCCTGACTTGAGGTTGTTAACGTTATTACCGAAAAAAGCATCTGGATTGGCACGGAACAATGCCATCATCATTTGTTCGACGCTGACGGATTCATCGGGCCGCAAACGTTTGGCAATTTCCCATAAGGTATCGTTTTTACCTGTCGGTTCATGGGTAGCGCCACCATCACCTGAGCCAGCTGTCACAGCTTGCTTTGATGAAGATCTTTTTTTAGGCGCCTCACTTGAAACTGAGGGTTGTGCCGAAGATGAAGATGTCCCATCACTCGCCGATGATGCGGGCGCTGATGAAATTGGTGATTCGCGATCCTGCGTCGCAGGCGCTTTGACATTTGCTGCCGAGGTGTCGCTAGCAAACACTGGGGGATCGAGCAACATCGTGTATTCGCGCAACAATCGACCCGTAGGCCAATTTACTTCAATAATGAAATCGAGAAAGGGTTCGCGTATCGGTTGACTCGATTTGAGTTGAATGACTGAAGAGCCGTCCGCCTTTTGCGTAACGACAAATTGAATGTCAATGAGTAGCGGCGACTTGTCAATTCCCGCTGTTACATAAGCCGCTGAATCAGCGAATTTAACGCTAACGTCAGGCAGCTCACTTTTGCTAACCGACAATAACTTGATTTCCGCATTCAGCGGTTGATTGAGTCCTGAGCGAGTTTCAATCTCACCTAGACCCAATGCGTATGTTGTCGCGGATGGCACCATTAACAACGATGCCAATGCCAAAGCTAATTTGCGTTTCCGCACTCTACGTCCCTCTCGTTACCGACTGCCCAAGCGTATCAGGCAATCCGAATTGCATTACTTAACTACTCATTTGCCGCATTCACCCATGCACCCGGCATTAAACTATGCACCTGAATATTTACGGTACCTTGGAGCGGACTATAAGTTTGCGTGCAAAAATTAGCGCAGAGTATTTGTAGAAGCACGGCTTACATATACGCCTTAAGCTGCTAAACTAAATAGTCTTTTACCAAAATCTCCGCAATCTGAATGCTGTTTAAAGCCGCCCCTTTGCGTACATTATCGGCCACCACCCACAAATCTAAACCCCTTGGATGAGAGATGTCTTCGCGGACACGTCCGACATACACTGGATCGTGGCCTGCACCCTCGGTAACAGCGGTGGGATATCCGCCCGGTTTGCGCTCATCTAGCACCACCACACCTGGCGCTTTACGCAACAACGCCAACGCCTCATCGGCAGTGATCTTTTTGCGCGTCTCGATGTGTATAGCCTCCGAGTGACCGTAAAACACAGGCACCCTTACTGCTGTTGGGTTTACCTGTATCGACTCATCTTCAAAGATCTTGCGTGTTTCCCACACCATTTTCATTTCTTCTTTGGTGTAACCGTTTTCGAGGAAGACGTCGATCTGCGGCAATACGTTAAAGGCGATCTGTTTGGGATAGATCTTCGGTTCAATAGAATTGCCGTTCATCAGATTCGCCGCCTGCTTCGCCAACTCTTCAATCGCCTCTTTACCGGTGCCGGACACTGATTGGTAGGTACACACATTGATGCGCTCGATGCCCACCGCATCATGTATCGGCTTAAGCGCGACTAACATTTGGATTGTCGAGCAATTAGGGTTGGCGATGATGTGCCGATTGGTATAGCGGGCGATTGCATGAGGGTTTACTTCGGGCACAACCAAGGGGATGTCATCGTCGTAACGAAACTGTGAAGTGTTATCGATGACTACACAACCTGCAGCGCCAGCTTTGGGTGCGTAAATGGCCGAGACTTCGGCGCCTGCGGAGAAAAGCCCTATCTGTGCCTGGGAAAAATCGAAATTCTCGACCGGCTGCACCAAGACATATTTGCCATTGAACTCAATTCTAGTTCCAGCCGAGCGGCTGCTTGCCAACGGATAGAGGGTGCGCACCGGAAACTTGCGCTCTTTCAGAATCTCAATCATCACTTCGCCGACAGCGCCAGTTGCGCCCACTACCGCTACGTCATATTGCTTAACCATTGCTCATCACCTTAAAGTTGAATTGAGATTTTCCACTAGACCCTATGGCGAACAAACCCTATGCTGAATCTAGGCAAATCCGGGTTAAATTGAGAACTGAATGTTGTATGCCGTGTCGAAGGGGGGCGAGCTTCAACAGACTCTGCCCGAGCGGCGTGAAGACGCTGTGCTCCGCCTCCACCTAGACAGAACTTAAGAATCTTGGCGCAGCGCCGAGACCACTGCATCACCCATCTCCGCCGTGCCTACGCGGCGCATACCTTCGGTATAAATATCGGGCGTACGCAAGCCCTGATCCAACACTTTCGAAACCGCCACTTCAATCCGCGTGGCTAAAAGTTCGTTCTTCAACGAATGCCGCAACATCATTGCCACCGACAAAATGGTGGCTAAGGGATTCGCCACGCCTTTGCCTGCGATATCGGGTGCCGATCCGTGTATAGGCTCGTACATACCCTTGTTCTGTGCATCGAGCGACGCCGACGGCAGCATCCCAATCGAGCCCGTCAACATCGATGCGCAATCGGACAAAATATCGCCAAACATATTGGTCGTCACCATCACGTCGAACTGCTTTGGCGCGCGCACTAATTGCATCGCGGCATTATCAACGTACATGTGACTCAGCGCTACCTGGGGATAATCCTTACCAACCCGCGACATCACTTCACGCCACAACTCGGTGGCTTCCAATACATTGGCTTTATCGACCGAACAGACGCGTTTTTTACGCTTCAGCGCAAGCTCAAACGCGACGCGTCCAATACGCTCGATTTCCGATTCTTTATATACCAGCGTGTTGAAACCCTGCCGCTCGCCATTTTCGAGCGTGCGTATGCCGCGCGGCTGACCAAAATAAATATCGCCGGTTAGCTCGCGCACGATCATGATGTCCAGCCCGCGCACAACGTCTGGCTTAAGCGTTGAAGCATCAATTAGCTGGGGAAACAATGTTGCAGGGCGCAGGTTTGCAAATAGGCCTAACTCCGAACGCAAACCCAGCAAACCCTTTTCCGGCCGCAACGAAATGTCTAGCGACTCCCACTTAGGGCCACCCACGGCGCCCAACATGATTGCATCCGCTTGCTTCGCTAGCTTCAATGTTTGCTCTGGCAACGGATGACCGAACGCATCGTAAGCGCAACCGCCCACCAGAGCCTGATCCATTTCCACCTTAAAGCCAAAGTGGTCGCGCAAATAGACCACCACTTTAATTGCCTCTGCCATAATCTCAGGCCCAATTCCATCTCCGGCAAGTACTGCAATTTTATATGTCATACCTTTACGTCATATTGGAGAATAACCATGGCGCCGTTGCGCGCCGCCGTTGTTCGTAGGCCTCGACTTCAGTGCTATGCTGCAAGGCCATACCGATGTCATCCAGACCGTTTAATAACCTATGTCTATAAAATGATTCCGTTTCAAAGCCAATCACTCCGCCCTCGGGCATGGTGATTGTTTGTTGCGCTAAATCTACCGTCAGCGTGTAGCCTTCCTGCTGCGTCACCGCATCAAACAGACGATCGATAACCGCGTGATCCACTGTAATAGCTAAGACACCATTTTTGAAGCAATTATTAAAGAAAATATCGGCAAAGCTTGGCGCGATAATGACGCGGAAGCCATAGTCGAGCAAGGCCCACGGTGCATGCTCACGCGAGGAGCCGCAACCAAAATTATCGCGTGTCAGCAAAATCTGCGCACCCCGATAGCGAGGCTCATTCAGCACAAAATCTGAGTTTAATGGGCGTTTGCTGTTATCCATGCCCGGCTCGCCGTGATCCAGATAGCGCCACTCGTCAAATAAATTCGGCCCAAAACCTGTACGCTTAATGGATTTCAGAAATTGCTTAGGGATAATAGCATCGGTATCAATATTGCTGCGATTGAGCGGTGCGACCAATCCCGTTAATGTCGTAAATTTTTGCATAACGCATTCCTCAAAAAGGCTTTGACGCATCGACGAAGTGACCGGCGATTGCCGCCGCAGCCGCCATGGCCGGGCTAACTAAATGCGTCCGCCCACCCTGCCCTTGTCGACCTTCAAAATTGCGATTAGACGTTGAGGCGCAACGCTCACCCGCTTCGAGACGATCCGCATTCATCGCCAAACACATCGAGCAACCCGGCTCGCGCCATTCAAAACCCGCCGCCAGGAATATTTTATCCAAGCCTTCGGATTCGGCCTGC
>JANPPH010000129.1:0-3029 GCA_031428395.1 Gammaproteobacteria bacterium | reverse complement strand
CCAACGTCCCAGTAACGGACCCCCCGTTATCCGTAAAGAATGGCTGCGCGGATCGAGCAATGGTTTGATCGCCCTATCGGGGGTTAAAGGCGAGATTGGGCTGGCGTTGCAGAACAATAAACGTGCCTTAGTAAACGGTTTGCTCGACGATTGGCTAGCCCTGTTCCCCGGCCGGTTCTACCTCGAGTTGCAACGCACCGGCAGACCGCAAGAAGAAGAGTATATTCATGCTGCGGTGGAATTGGCGGCCAGTCGCGATGTGCCGGTGGTCGCCACCAACGATGTGCATTTTCTCAAACAAGATGATTTCGAAGCCCACGAAGCGCGTGTGTGTATCCACGAAGGTCGCACCCTCGACGATCCGCGACGGCCTCACGATTATACGGATCAACAGTATTTACGTACGCCCGCCGAAATGGTGGAGCTATTTGCTGACATTCCCGAAGCCTTAGAAAACAGTGTCGAAATTGCCAAGCGCTGTAACGTCGAACTGACCTTGGGTAAGGCTTTCCTTCCCGCCTTCCCGCTGCCTGAAAATGAGACAACCGAAAGCTATTTCAGTAGTCGCGCTCAAGTGGGCCTGGAACAGCGTCTGCAATTTCTCTATGCGGACATTGCCCCCGATGCCTTCGCGCAAACACGCAAAGCCTATGATGCGCGTCTTGCCGAAGAGCTAAACGTCATCATCAACATGGGTTTTCCCGGCTATTTTTTAATTGTCGCCGACTTTATCCAGTGGGCCAAAGATCACGGCATCCCGGTTGGCCCAGGCCGTGGTTCGGGTGCCGGCTCGCTCGTCGCCTATGCCTTGCAGATTACCGATCTCGATCCGTTGCGCTACGACCTGCTCTTTGAGCGTTTTCTGAATCCCGAACGCGTTTCCATGCCCGATTTCGATATCGATTTTTGCATGGAACGTCGCGACGAAGTCATCGAGTATGTCACGGCGCGTTATGGCCGCGATCGAGTGTCGCAGATCATCACCTATGGCTCCATGGCGGCAAAAGCTGTGGTGCGCGATGTGGGTCGCGTGTTGGGCTACCCTTACGGCTTCGTCGATCAAATTGCGAAGCTGATTCCCTTCGAAATCGGCATAACGTTGGAGAAAGCGCTCGAACAAGAAGAACAATTGCGTACCCGTTATGGCAAAGAAGACGATGTTCGCACCCTGATCGACCTTGCGCGTTCATTAGAAGGTCTTGCGCGTAATGCTGGCAAGCACGCGGGTGGCGTGGTTATCGCGCCGACGCCGCTCACCGATTTTAGTCCGCTCTATTGTGAGCACGCGGGCACTGGCACCGTCACCCAATTCGATAAAGATGACGTTGAAGCGGTCGGTCTAGTGAAATTCGATTTCTTGGGCTTGCGCACGCTGACCATCATTGATTGGGCGGTCAAGGCGATCAATGCCATACGCCTTGCTCGACATGAAGCAGCGCTCGATATCATTCGCATTCCACTGGACGATGCGAAAACGTTTGAATTGCTCAAAGCCTGCCGCACCACCGCCGTATTCCAATTAGAATCGCGCGGCATGAAGGATTTGATCAAACGCTTACAACCCGATTGCTTCGAAGACATTATTGCCTTAGTGGCGCTATTCCGCCCCGGTCCCTTGCAATCGGGTATGGTGGACGATTTTATTAATCGTAAACACCGCCGCGTTGCGGTGCAATATCCTCATCCTGATTTAGAGCCCATCCTCAAGCCCACCTACGGCGTGATCTTGTATCAAGAGCAAGTCATGCAAATCGCGCAGGTGCTCTCGGGATACAGTCTCGGTGCCGCCGATTTGTTGCGTCGTGCCATGGGTAAGAAAAAGGCTGAGGAAATGGCCCAACAGCGTCAAGCTTTTACCGACGGTGCGCGCGCACGCGGTGTCGATGAGAAGCGCGCCGAGCATATCTTCGATTTGATGGAAAAATTTGCCGGCTATGGTTTCAACAAATCCCATTCGGCCGCCTACGCCTTACTGTCGTATCAGACCGCTTGGCTGAAAGCCCATTATCCCGCTGCATTCATGGCCGCAGTGTTATCGGCCGACATGGCGAACACTGACAAGATCGTCACGCTGATTGACGAATGCCGCGATCTTAAACTCAGCGTGCGTCCACCTGACGTGAATCAATGTAATTTTGCCTTTGCTGGCATCGATGACAAAACCGTGCTCTATGGTTTAGGTGCAATTAAGGGCGTAGGCGAAGCCGCAATCCAGAATATAGCGGCCGAACGCAAGGCGCACGGCGGTTATGCCGATTTATTTGATTTTTGTCGCCGCATTGATTTATCTAAAGCCAACCGGCGTCTTCTCGAAGCCTTGATTCGCTCCGGCGCCATGGACAGTTTGCACAGCAATCGCGCCACGCTAATGGCCTCGTTACCGTCGGCGTTGCAAACCGCTGAACAGCAGGTACATGCCATCACCATGGGCCAAAGCGATTTGTTCGGTGCCTTGTTGACGCGCGAGGACGCACCGGCGCCCTATGTCCCTGCGCCAACGTGGAGTGTGGAACAGCGCTTGGAAGGAGAAAAGGAGACGCTGGGGCTGTACCTCACGGGTCACCCCATCGAGCCCTATGCCAAGGAATTTGCTCAATTCACTACGGCGCGTATCGTCGACATCAAACCCGACCGCGATCAGAAGGTGATTGTTGCAGGCCTCGTTGTCGCCATTCGTACGCGCAACGGTCGTAACGGTGATCGAATGGCCTTTGTTACACTGGATGATCGCAGCGGCCGCCTCGAACTGGCGGTATTTTCTGAACCCTTCGCCTGCTATCGCGATTTGCTCATTAAAGACCGCGTGGTGATCGTCGAGGGCACAGTTAGCGTGGATGAATACAGCGGTGGTTTTAAAATGAGCGCCGAACGCATCTTCGATATCGATGCGGCGCGCGAGGTATTCGCCAAGCGTTTGGAGCTTCGCATTACCGCGGAGTGTGCAGGCAATGGTTTTGTTGCTAACTTGGTGAAAACCTTAACGCCGTTTCTTTCGGGAAATTGCCCGATATGGTTGACCTATGAGGCCG
>JANPPH010000128.1:0-7182 GCA_031428395.1 Gammaproteobacteria bacterium | reverse complement strand
CTTCATTGTTGGCCAAGTCACGGGCGTCTTTATCTACCTGCGAAACCTTTACTTCATTATTCGCGAGCAGCGCGAGACGGCCTTGACTAAGGGAGATATCGTCGAGCGCGACGGTTAAATGCAGCGTCATTGGCTGCAGGGTTCCGTCCTATGGGCCAGCGGCCTCACCCTGTTGCTCGCCGCTATCGCGTTGGCCAGTCGTTCGCTTTTTCCCATTGATGAAACTCGCTACACCGCCGTTGCCTGGGAGATGTGGCTTCGCGGTGATTTCCTTGTGCCGCACCTCAATGGCAACACTTACAGTCACAAGCCGCCGCTTTTGTTCTGGCTCATCAATCTTGGCTGGGGAATTTTTGGCGTAAACGAGTGGTGGCCGCGGCTAGTTCCTGTGATGTTCCAAATCGCCACTTTCGGCTTGGCGGCCCATGTCAGCCACCTTTTATGGCCTACGCATAATACAAGATATGCCCCTTTTATCTTGGCGGGTAGTCTATTTTGGGCTGGATTCACGGCCTTAATATTTTTCGATTTTCTCGTTACGTTTTTTGCGTTATTAGGTATATACGGCGTCATTTTCGCGATGCAGCGCGGCGGACTACGGGGCTGGTTGGTGTTTGGCATTGCTATGGGTTTGGGTGTGCTCGCCAAAGGCCCGGTGATCTTGTTGCATGTGTTGCCCGCAGCCTTGCTCGCGCCTTGGTGGATAGGGGAGCGGCGCGACTGGTGGCGTTGGTATGGCGGTGTTTTTATAGGCGTTGTGGTGGGTGTGGCAATTAGCTTGAGCTGGGCGATCCCTGCCGCGAGGGCGGGTGGCCCCGACTACGCGCACATGATTTTTTGGGGCCAAAGTGCTGAGCGCATGGTTGAATCGTTCGCCCATCGCCATCCGTTTTGGTGGTATTTACCGCTTTTACCGCTTATGTTGTTTCCGTGGTTTGTTTGGCCAGCGCTTTGGCGCAAGCTTGCACCGTTGTTGCGCCATCCGCCGGATGCCGGAGTGCGTCTTTGTATAGCCTGGATTGTGCCGAGTTTTTTAATCGTATCGCTCATCAGCGGCAAACAAGCACATTATCTATTGCCGCTATTCCCTGCGTTTGCGCTGCTCGCCGATCGTGCCTTAAGTCAATACACCACAGTGCCGGTGAACATAACCTGGCCTATCGTGGGTGTAATGCTAGTGGGTATCTTGCTAACGGCCTTACCTTTTTTACAAGACATGGCCCCTCGCGCTGATTGGCTTGTTAAGGTGTCGCCACTTTGGGGTACATTTGTTGTTGCCATTGCATTGTATTGGCTTTATCAGAGGCACGCTAAACTAAGCGTATCGATAATAAGCTTGAGCTGTGCCGCAGTTTTAATAGTGGGCGTGATTAATCTAGGCATCATTACGCGTGTCTATACAAATTATAATCTGACCGGCATCAGCCAGTATCTCGGCACTCTACAAAAGCGCCATATAGCCGTCGCCCATATTGGCAAATATCACGGTCAATTCCACATGCTAGGCCGTTTGCGCGAACCGATTCACGTGATAGATGAAGGCCAACTACCGGCATGGATCGAGCAAAACCCGGAAGGTCGAGTGGTGCTTTATTACACTAATCCCACTTATGCGAACGAAATTCACCCGGAGTATGTGCAGCGATTTCGGGGTGGGGTTTATGTGGTGTGGCATGGCACGACACTTTTGGTGCGGCCGGATTTGTTTCAAGAGTGGTAGGGGTTTGGGTGCGTGAATTCAACCGCCTAAAATTAAGTTCAAAAGCTTGTAAGCCACCACCGTAGTGATTTGGAATGGCCTGCGGCCATGATGTTGTTTAATCGGGTTCTCGCACGCCTTAATTTAAGCGGGCTTACACCCGAAGGCGAGTTACTTTTCTTTGTGTGCCGCACAAAGAAAAGTAACCAAAAGAAAAACCGCCCCGGAGATGCAGCCCTTCGGGTGCCCTGTGCGCTTCAGGCAGCGAGGGCGTTCATCCACAGCACGTCCGTGTGCTGTGGATGAACGCACCGCATCCATGCGGCGCCCCTGCGGGCCTGATCCTCGCAGCCTTCCAGTGCTCGGCTGCGTCTACGGGGTGCAAATAAAATATAAAAAAACTGTCTCGAAATTAGTCTTAATTTTTTGTTAGTCGCGACTCGTCAAAATCTAGGTCGCGTTGTATTCGCTGCAATACTTCGTCGTTAATCTCATGGTTGCGCCACAACCGAATCAATTCTCGTCGTTCGGCGGCGATAGCGGCTAAGCGCAATTGGTGCAGGTATGGGATGTCACCGAGGATTAGACTGGTTGGCTCTAGTTCTTGCAGGCGTGCTTTGTATTCCCAGCGCACATGTTCAAGGGTCGCTTCGGGTATATCCGCCTCAACTGCGGTTTTCTCGACTTCTTGTAAGGCCACTTTGATTAGCTTTGCCCGTGCCGTTTGCTCTTCATGGTATAGATGCCAGTCCCCTCCAAGCTGTAACCAGCGGATTAAATGCGGTAGCGTTAAGCCCTGCAGAACCAGTGTGGTGATGATCACGCTAAAAGTGAGAAATACGATCAAGTCACGGCCTGGAAAGGGTAAGCCACCAAGTGTGAAGTAGGGCAGCGCTAGCGCTGCGACGAGCGATACGATGCCCCGCATGCCGCACCAGCTTATAACGCTGGTTTCTTGCCACGATGGGGCAGGAGAACGTTTGCTAAGCAAATGGGGTAGATAAGCGCTAGGAAATACCCAGATAATTCGTGTCGCAATGGTCACCGCGCTAATTGCAACGGCATAGCCCAATAGTTCCAATGTCCGAAATTCGGTTAAACCTGCCATGATCGATGATAGTTGCAAGCCAATTAGAATGAACACTAAGCTGTTTAATAAAAACACGATCATGTTCCACACCGATCGCGTCAACATCCGTGATTGTGGTGAAAACACCTCTGGCGCGTAGCGAGCGCGCAATAACCCCGCAGCGACAACCGCCAACACGCCGGACGCATGTAGACTTTCAGCGAGTATATAAGCGGTGTAAGGCAGGGCAATGGAGAGCATTGTCTCGATCAACGAGTCGTTCAGATAACCATGAATCGCGACAAATATTCGGCCCAAGGCGACGCCGATTAGCACTCCGCTAACGGCGATCAACACAAATTCAATGCTTGCTTCGGTGAGCGAAAAAACGCCGGTTAAGGCCGCTGACACAGCAAATTTATATAACACCAACCCCGTCGCATCATTAACTAAACTTTCGCCTTCTAAGATCGAAATGACGCGTTGCGGTATTTTGAAGCGCCCCAAAATAGCCGTGGTCGCGACGACATCGGGCGGGGAAACAATTGCGCCTAGGGCAAACGCAGCCGCCCACGACAGGTCGGGGATGAGCCAATGCGCTGTGATAGCCACCGCTATCGTGGTGGCTATCACTAGCCCGATCGACAATAAAGAAATAGCCCGTGAATTACGCCGAAAATCACGCCAGGAAGTGAGCAACGCTGCTTGATACAGCACGGGTGGCAGCACAATGAGCAGGATTAGTTGCGGATCAAACTCTAGCGGTGGCAACTCCGGCGCAAAGCCAAGTGCGGTTCCACCTAAGACCAAGGCAATCGGGTACGGAATTTGCCAACGTCGGGCCAACCAGCCAAGGGCGATGGCACAAAGCAGTAGGAATACCAGAATATGGACGATTGTCATGGACCGATTATGGCGAGTTTTGCCGCCAGTGACGAATTTTTAAAATTGGCCGATATAGCAAATACTCGCAACCTGGCGATCCGTCTGTGCGGGCGCGGCGAGGGTTGTAATGGCCGCCGTTGCGTCAAATCGCGGAATTTATCTAAGTTTTTTACGGTGTTCAAACGGGTGATGTTGAATTTGCGGAACTCTTTTATGCAGTTTTTGCGCTCAGCGCAGCCCTCTCCCCAGCAAGTGCCAGCCCTGCTCGTTTTTGGCTTAGGTTTGTACGTTATGCTGGGATGGCTGCTAAAACAGCCGGCAATGGTGCAGCTTCACCCCGGCCAAGTTGCAATGGTCTTCAATACCGCCTTTTGTTTTGCGATCACAGGCTTTGCACTACTCGCCGTTTTTCCCAAGAGGGAGTATCAGGGCGTCCTATTTCGTGTTACCGGCATTCTGATAAGCGTGCTTGGCGCACTAAATTTTGCCGAAAACCTCTTCGGTCATTCCTATGGCATCGACTGGCGGGCAATGCATAGCTGGTTAACCACTGACGCGAACCCCAATGCAGGCCGTATGGCGCCCAACACTGCTCTGGCAATGTTCCTGCTCGGTCTGGTTTTTTTGCTTATGAGTGGGCGCATAAGCAAATGGCAGGTCTTTACCTCGCAGCTCTTCACTTTGCTGGTTGTAGGCATTGGCCTAACGGGGTTGGTGGGATACACAGTGGATCTTCAAAGCCTGTATTCTTGGTTTCGGGCGGCACGAATGGCTCCCCTCACAGCCGTAGGCGTGATAGTTCTTGGGGTTGCTGTGTGGCTTACGTTAGATCGTCTGCTGCCTGAAAACTTCGTCCGTGATGATGAACGTATCCGCTTCGTCAATGCTGCGGTGTTGATCCTCATGGTCGTGACGGCTGGACTGGGCAGTTTCGCAATCCTACAGCAAAGCCTGGAGCAGTCGCTCTCGGAAAAAGTGGTCGCCGCCTTAGAACGTCGGAGTGCCGTTTTCGACGAGCAGGTTATTCAATCAATACGAATTGCCAAAAGTTCTGCATCGCGTGCGGATCTTGTCCGAGCTGTCGACCACAAGGACGCCGTCAACGCAAAAGAGCCTCTGCACGAAATTTTGCACAATATGCTAGGGCTTGGCTTTAGTGCTATAGCCATCGATGATCAGTACGGCAATCCAATCATTTCGGAAGGGGATGTTGAGCTGCAACCGGAGCTGCAATTGTCCCTGGCCGGTTACCCCAATACCGAACTTCGCTGGATTGGACAAATGGCGATGGCAACGCGCCTCCCGATAATGAATCAGGATCAGTTAGTGGGTTTCTTAAGAGTGGTATTGCCACTGCCATTAGTCACGCGACAGATGGTAACCATCTTTAGTTTAGGCGTTAGTGGAGAGGTTGGGCTTTGCGCCACAGCAAGCAACAACGAGATAGCTTGTTTTCCGCAAACCAGACAGCCGCGAGCCTATAGGGAGCCGCGCCTGAATAAAGAAGGCGCTTTACTTCCGATGGGATTGGCACTTGCTGGCAGCGCTGGCGTCACAAAGGCCCAAGACTATCGCGGCAATCAAGTTCTGGCTGCCTACAAGCCGGTCATGGGAGGGTTTGGCATGGTGGTGAAACAAGATACCGCTGAGCTTTATGCGCCTATTCGAATCCAGCTCCAGAAAATGTTCGCGGTAATGGCTTTCATGGTTTTCGCCGGAATTTGGGTGCTGCGGTGGCAGGTTCGTCCCCTCGTAGAAAAACTTGTTAAATCGGAACAAGTAGCCCTAGCGTCTGCGCATGCCGTAGCAGTTAAAGAAGAGCAGATCCGTACCGTGGTCGAGACGGCCGGCGAGGGTATTATCACAATGGATGATCGAGGGTTGATTGTTTCGTTCAACTCCGCTGCCACACGTATATTTGGCCATCAGTCCGAGGCCATAATTGGGCGCAATGTGATGGCTTTAATGCCTGAAGAGATGCGCCAACCCTATGAAAAGGGTTTACACCGCTTACTTGAGGCGAGTGAATCCCGTGTCATGGGTAAACAAGGCGTCGAAGTCTTAGGCCTACGTCACGATGGAACGGTGTTCCCGATTGAACTCACTGTTAGCGAAATGAAATTAGGCGAGCGTCGGATGTTCGTCGGCATAGTGAAGGACATTTCGCAGCGGAAGCACCAAGAAGCCGTCATTTTTGAGGAAAAAGAGCGCCTACGCGTAACCTTAAGTTCAATTGCTGACGCAGTTATCACCACGGACACGGCCGGACATGTAACGTATTTAAACCCTATCGCAGAAATGATGACAGGTTGGCGCAACCAAGACGCATGCGGTCTGCCGCTACCCAAAATTTTCCGTATCGTGCATCAAACAAACCGAGAAATAGCGCCCAATCCCGTGGATCAAGTGCTACAAGGTGCCGAGTCGGCAGGGCTTGCGTCCGATACCATGTTGATTCGGTTCACCGACGCAGCGGAGTTCGCCATTGAGGATTCAGCCGCACCGATTCGCGACCGCAAGGGCCAAGTTATTGGTGTGGTGCTGGTGTTCCATGATGTCTCGCAGGCGCGTCAATTAGCCGCAGAGATCACCCATCAGGCCACGCATGATGGCTTGACGGGATTGATCAACCGAAAAGAGTTCGAGCGGCGCTTGTTGAGCGTTTTGGAATCCGGTCAAGCCGATAAAAAAAGCCACACAGTGCTCTATCTAGACTTGGATCAATTTAAGGTTGTGAACGATACCTGCGGCCATGTGGCCGGGGATCAACTGCTGAAACAAATTACCGGCTTGTTGGAGCAGAAGCTACGCGATAGCGACACCTTCGCGCGTTTGGGTGGCGACGAGTTCGGCGTGCTGCTGCCGGGCTGCCCGTTAAAATCCGCCATGCTCATCGCCGAGCAGTTACGCCAAACTGTGTGCGATTTTCGTTTTGTATGGCAGGATAAAACGTTCCCGATCGGTGTGAGCATTGGCTTGGTAACCGTTAGCAATGAATGTCTCACCGTATCCGACGTGCTCAAATTTGCAGACTCCGCTTGTTATGTCGCCAAAGAAAGGGGCCGAAACCGCATCCACGTCTATGAGCCTGATGACGGCGACATCGCACAACGCGCAGGGGAAATGGGCTGGTATGGGCGTGTTCACGCCGCACTCCGAGACAATCGTTTTGTCCTATTTGCCCAGTCTATTTCGCCTCTGGGGCGTGCGCAAACGATCCACGCTGAGGTGCTCCTGCGCATGATTGACGAAAACGGGGCACTCGTCCTGCCGATGGCCTTTATTCCGGCTGCAGAACGTTACAATCTGATGCCCGCCGTGGACAAGTGGGTGATACATGCCGCGCTGTCATTTCTGAGTGCTCGCCTCGCTGAAGGCAAGTCAAACGTTGAGTTGGCCATCAATCTGTCTGGGCAAAGCCTCAACGATGAGAAGTTTCCAATCTACCTGGCTGAAGAGTTCGAGCTATTTAATGTGCCGTATTCGGCCGTTTGTTTCGAAATTACGGAAACGGCCGCCGTGGCTAATT
>JANPPH010000127.1:0-4337 GCA_031428395.1 Gammaproteobacteria bacterium | reverse complement strand
AGTGCGGTTTGGTTAGTTCTATTAACGGGCTGCACCACCATGCCCTCGTCGACGGGCAATGCCGTGGGCGTGGATATCGTCGACATCGGCGTAGCGGATGATGGCGCCGACAACATAGACGAGGAAGAAACACCAGCGGATTGGGGTGATGTTAAGCCTACGCTATATGATCCAGACCCCGAATACACGCCACTTAGCGCTGCGGATGAAGTCGATGTCCAGGACCTTCTCAAGGAAGGTGTTACCGCCCCCGACATCGGCGAAAATATGGCTGATGCCGAAGGGGAAGCAGACAATTCAGCGAGCGAGACACCCGTCACGCTCGTCGAAGACCCTGTGCTCGCACCTGCTATTTGGGACCGCATCCGTGCGGGGTTTACACTGCGCAGCCACAACACGCGGGTATCTGCCGACAAACAATGGTTTGGCAAACATCAGGCCTATCTTGACCGCGCGTTGGAACGCGCCGAACCTTACCTACACCACATCACTGAAGAAATTGCTCGCCGCGGCATGCCAATGGAGCTTGCGCTCTTGCCTTTAGTCGAGAGCGCTTTTCAACCCTTTGCTTATTCTCGCAGCCGCGCTTCGGGATTGTGGCAGTTCATACCCGGCACCGCACAACACTATGGCTTAAAACTCAATTGGTGGTATGACGGCCGGCGCGACGTGTTTGCATCAACTGACGCGGCATTAACTTACCTGCAAGCCTTGGCGAAGATGTTCAATGGCGATTGGCTGTTAGCATTGGCGGCTTATAATTCCGGCGAAGGCAAGGTAGCGAAGGAAATTGCGCGCAATCGTCGCCTTGGCAAGCCCACCGATTTTTGGTCGCTGAGCTTACCGCGTGAGACGCGCGGCTATGTGCCTAAACTACTTGCCATTGTTGATATCGTGGCTAATCCTGCGCGCCATGGCCTGACCTTGCGCTACATTTCCGACACAACTTATTTGACGGAAATCGATACAGGCATGCAGATCGACTTAATGTTGGCCGCTGAATTAGTCGGCATGCCAGTAGAAGATGTATTGCGCCTGAACCCGGGCTTCAACCGTTGGGCGTCCGACCCCGATGGACCGCATCGATTGTTAGTACCCGCCGACAAAGCGGAAGACGTCAAACAGAAATTGGCCGCGTTGGCGCCCGAGAAACGCATCCGTTGGGAGCGCCATGTGGTGCGCAAAGGCGAAACTCTGGATCGCATTGCGCAACAATATCAAACTACCGCCGAGGTGTTACAACAGGCAAATCGCTTAACGAGTAAAAAAATCTGGCCCAAACACCCATTAATTATTCCTGTCGCGCAACAAACCCTGACCATGCTGGGCATCACCAAGCAGTTGGACAATACCACCGAGGTCAGCGCTAATGAAGGCAAGAAATTGGAACATCGGGTTCGCAGTGGCGATACGTTGTGGGAGATCGCAAAAAAATACGGCGTGAGTATCAAGAGTATTTTGCAATGGAATGCGATGGCACTCAAAAGCATGCTTAAAAGCGGCCAACGCTTGGTTATTTGGCTAGCGCCTAAAGCCGCAGTAGCCGAAGAACAATCTTCTTTAGCGACCGCACAACAACTCACCGACTATCGTCAGCGTATCCGCTACATCGTGCGTTCTGGCGATTCATTGTCAGGCATCGCGGAACGTTTTAATGTGGATATTGCAAAACTGCAAGCGTGGAACGAAGAGTCTTTGCTCAACAAAAACCACCTGCAACCAGGCCAACGCTTGACCTTGTTCGTTGACACAACGATTGCAGACAAGATTTAGCTTTCAATATGTCACGGCACAGCCTGAGCCAAACCGTAATTTATAAACCCTGGCAATCAAAACGGCGCTATATCGTCATAGGCGTAGTCAACGATACCGCTTTGATTAGCGCCACAACCTCTTGACCACGTTTTAAGCCCAAGGCATCTAAAGATTTGCGTGTAATGTTCGCCAGCAGGGGCTCGCCAACGTCGAGTTTTATTTGTACCGAGTGGCGATCATGGTGTGTTTGCGCGATATCGATGACTCGCGCATCGACCATATTGAGCATACTTATAGGCGTTGTCGGACGAGATAATGCAATGCTCACGTTGCGCGCCAACACATGGACTCGCAACGACGCGCCAACCGGGACAGATTGCTGCGGCACATATAATGAGCGGCCGCTGAACACTAAGCGCGTTAAGGCGTAGGCATTGTCATGCTCCGCGACGTGTGTTTGCAACACCACCCCCGCCATCTCACTCAAATAATCGCTTACTTCAAAACGGCTGAGCACCTCAGCCAACGCACCGCACGCAAGCACCTTTCCCCTGTCTAGCAGCACCAACGTATCCGCCAATTGCATAATCTCGGGCATGGCGTGGCTGACATATACAATCGGTATCCCGAACTCTGCGGGCAAGCGCTGTATAAAGGGTAATAACTCGCGTTTACGCTGCATATCTAATGCAGCCAGCGGCTCATCCATCAGCAACAGCCGTGGACTGATGAGCACCGCACGGCCAATAGCGATACGCTGCTGTTCGCCCAGCGACAAGCCATGCACGCGCCGACTAAGCAAATGTTCGACGCCCAACACGCCAACGACGTGATCGATGTGTATCTTCCTAAGTTTGGTCGGAGTGCGCGCATAGCCATATAGCAAATTTTGCCTGACTGAAAGATGACCGAATAAGCGTGGCTCTTGAAAAACAAAGCCGACATCGCGCTGTTGGGGTTGCAAGAAGACCTTCGCGTTGTAATCCTGCCAGAGCATCTCCCCTATCCGCATTTGTCCTTGCGAGAGCTGTTCCAACCCCGCCATACACCGCAACAAAGTAGTTTTGCCGCAGCCGGACGGGCCAAATATTGCGACCACACCTTGGGCAGGCGCATCAAGTGCCACGTCTAGTTGAAAGACGCCGCGATCCAGGCGAAAAGATGCTTGTATACGTGTCATGACACCTGCATTGGAAAACGGCGATTGATCATGTACACACCGCACAACGTAATAAATGCGAAGACCAACAGCCCTGCTGAGAGAACATGGGCTGTGGCGTAGTCAAGCGTTTCGACGCGATCATAAATAGCGATTGAGAGCACCTGCGTCTTACCAGGAATATTTCCGCCGACCATCAGCACGATGCCAAATTCGCCCAAGGTGTGAGCAAAACTAAGTACCAGTGCGGTTATATAGCCGCGCGAGGCAAGCGGCATTATTACCGTGAAAAAAGCATCCCATTTCGAGGCACGCATGCACCAGGCAGCCTCCAGTGGTTTACGCCCGATCGCTTCGAACGCACTATGCAGAGGCTGCACGGCGAAAGGTAGGGAATACAATACTGATGCGATGACCAAACCCATAAAAGAAAACGTCAGGGTAGATCCTGTTGCTTGCTGCCAAAAGCCGCCTACCACACCGGTCGGACCAAGAAGGATCAGCAGATAAAATCCCAACACAGTGGGCGGCAATACGAGCGGCATGGCCACCAATGCTTCGATCGCAGGTTTTATACGCCATTGCGTAGTGCTTAGCCACCACGCCAACGGGGTACCGATAAGCAACAATATGAAGCTGGTGACAGCAGCCAGCTTTAGCGTCAACCAAACCGGCGTGAGATCCAATTTTTCGGCCTGTTAAATGAAATGAGTTTAGAAAGTATATCCATACTGAGCGATGACAGCGCGAGCCTCTTTGCCCTGCAAGAACTTAAGGAATCGCTTCGCTGCAGCATTGCCGCCGCCTCGCTGCAGTAACACCGCTTCCTGCTTTATGGGCGAGTACAAGCGCGCTGGCACCTGCCAATAGTAGCCGGTTGCGCGCCTTAGTGGATCCTTCACCTGGGATAAGGCGACAAACGCCAACTCTACATTGCCGGATGCTGCGTATTGAAAGGCTTGCGCGATGCTTTCAGCATAAACTAGCTTAGGCTCAAGTTGATTCCACACACCCAAGCCCTGGATGCTCTCTTTCGCCGCCCTGCCGTAGGGCGCAGTATTCGGATTAGCGATAGCGATATGTTGGACGTCGTTCTGACGCAAGCTGTCGGCACCCAACTCTATTCGCTTTGGGTCAATACTGTATAGCGCTAGATGACCCGTAGCATAGATAAAACGGCTGTCCACCAGTGCGAGCTGGCGATCTATGAGAGATTGAGGGTAGTGGGAATCGGCGGCGAGAAAAACATCGAAGGGTGCGCCGTGGCTTATTTGTGCAAATAGTTTTCCGCTGGAACCGCTACTCACCACAAGTCGGTGCCCGCTTTGACGCTCGAAAATCGGAGTGAGTACGGCTAGCGTATTGGCGAAGTTAGCCGCAACAGCGACGCTGATCTCGGCGGCATGAACAGTGGAGGTTAGCA
>JANPPH010000126.1:0-2131 GCA_031428395.1 Gammaproteobacteria bacterium | reverse complement strand
TCCTGCTCAGGATCTGGCACACGGCCATCAATCGGCAATACCATTTCCGGCGAGGTTCCCCAACTTACTTGTGGCTTGATGGATGCGGCATCCATACGCACCGTTTTATCAAACACTGCATCGGCATCACTGTACAACAAGCGCCACTGACTTACCGCCTGCTCCCAGTGCGTGCCGTGCGGCGCAAACGGACGACCACGCACATAATCAATGGTCTTATCGTCGACAGCCACAAGCCCAGCGCGAGCGCCTGCCTCAATGGCCATATTGCAGACGGTCATGCGTCCTTCAACTGACAAAGCGCGAATCGCTTCACCGGCAAATTCGATCGTGCAACCCGTCGCACCCGCAGTGCCGATCTTGCCGATAATCGCCAACACTATATCCTTAGCCGTGACCCCGGATCCGACTTGGCCCTCGACACTGATCAGCATGTTCTTGGCTTTTTTCTGCACCAAGCACTGCGTCGCCAACACATGCTCAACTTCCGAGGTGCCGATGCCTTGCGCAAATGCGCCCAACGCGCCGTGCGTTGATGTATGCGAATCGCCACAGACAATCGTCATCCCCGGCAATGTCGCGCCACTTTCGGGGCCAATAATATGGACAATGCCCTGACGCACGTCGTTCATTTTGAATTCGGTGATACCAAACTCGACGCAGTTCTCATCGAGCGTTTCCACTTGCAAGCGCGAAATGGGATCGGCAATGCCCAGGCTTCTGTCCGTCGTTGGCACGTTATGATCCGGCACGGCCAAATTAGCGCTGGTACGCCACAATTTACGCCCGGCGACGCGCAAGCCCTCAAACGCCTGCGGTGAGGTCACTTCGTGGACTAAATGACGGTCTATATAGATGAGGCACGTGCCATCGTCGTTTTCGCGCACCACATGCTCATCCCACAATTTGTCGTACAAGGTTTTTCCGGCCATCCAACGATCCTCTAAAGCGTGTGAGCTCTTGGCTTTCTAATCTAGGGTATTTTTAGCTATTACACAAATTCATGTTTTTTATAATATGTATTACGAATTGGAATACTATACCTCTGAGCATGATTGAGGAGCTTATAAATGAATTTCGACGATCTACATACTTTTATAGTCGTCGCCGAAAACCGCTCGTTTTCTCACGCCGCCTTGCAATTGCATGTCTCGCAACCGTGTATCAGCAAACGCGTCGCGGCATTGGAAGAGTCTCTGCAAGTCAAACTGCTTGATCGCGTCGGCCGCAAAGTCACCTTGACCGAAGCAGGCAGCACACTGCTGGCGCGGGCGCGGGGCATATTGGCCAACGTCGAAGATAGTTTGCGCGCCATAGCGAACTTATCCGGCACCGTCAGTGGACGCCTAAGCATCGGCACCAGTCACCATATCGGCCTGCATCATCTACCGCCCGTACTGCGCAGCTACGTCGCCCAATTTCCACACGTCGCGCTAGACCTGCATTTCATGGACTCCGAAACCGCCTGCCAGTCCGTGTTAAAAGGCGAACTCGAACTGGGCATCGTAACGCTACCCCCCGCGCCGCTGGAAAATTTGCAACTCACCTGCGTTTGGGACGATCCGCTAACGTTTGTCTGCGCCACCCACCACGCATTAGCACATTGTGGCCATGTAACGCCTAAACAGCTATCAGCCCATCCGGCGATTTTACCTGGACGCGGCACCTACACCCGACAAATCTTCGAAACCGCAATTCAACCCTTCGACGTGCCCATCCAAGTTAGCCTCGAAACCAATTACCTTGAAACCATCAAGATGATGATCTCGGTTGGTTTAGGCTGGGGAATCCTGCCCATCTCCATGCTCGATAAGAGCTTGCAGCCGTTTGATGTTGTGCAAGTCTCCACCATGCGGCGGAGCTTGGGGGTTGTGCGGCATGTGGATAGAACTCTGTCTAATGCGGCGGGGGAAATGATTCGGTTGTTGGGGAATATCGGTGGAGACGCCAAATCTTCATTGCGCAAGTATGGGCAACGCCACGGGTGACGTATTTGCAAGGGCCGGATTCGCGTTTATCTAGCAACGGGGAGGCACCCGCTGCTGGGCGATCCGATTTATCTGGCTGGTAAACTTCTCGCTGCTGTCAAATACGCTGCCTGGCGACACGGGTTACCAGCTGCATTCCGCTG
>JANPPH010000125.1:0-1949 GCA_031428395.1 Gammaproteobacteria bacterium | reverse complement strand
CACTCAGCCGCATGGGTTTCAACAATGTGTGCCAGGCGGATCATTTGACATTGCCCCAATGGATCTGGATTGGCCCGATCAGCTGGTTGATACGCAGCTTCAGCCAGGTTGAGAACTTGTTCCTGATCTGAAATTTTCCGTCCGCCGATGGTCACTCCATCGAGCAGCGTCTTGACCTCGGGGAAGGTGAATGGGTTGCCTTCGAGTACGGATGCATCCCAAACGAACTCAGGCAACATGCGGTGGAAACGGAAGGCTACTCGCTCGATGGAGTGAATCGGCACCACGCTAGGTACGGTTGATCTGTTCCAGTGAAATCCGAGTACAGTGAAGAGCTCCATATTGTTCCTTGTTCCCACAATGTAATCCGGTTTCGTTATTTCAGGACAAAGCTACCGTTGCTACAACAAAATCCGGTTTTATAATAAAAAGTACAGTGGCTAAAAATCACCGGGAAACACCAAGTTCCAAAATTAAACTTATAGTCTATTAGCTAATTCGTCGATAAACTAAAGAGAGATTAGTTAATTGGAGTGAAAGATGGCTATTGCCCTGACAGAAAAGGCCAGCAACCGCGTCAAAAATTTCCTTGCCGCCCGTGGCCACGGCATCGGTCTGCGCTTGAGCGTCAAAACCACTGGTTGCTCAGGCTTCGCCTACGTGGTTGATTATACGGATGAAATCAAGCAAGACGACAACGTTTACCAAATAAACGGGGTAAAAGTCGTCGTCGACCCCAAAAGCCTCCCTTTCCTCGATGGCATGGAAATCGACTTCGCTCGCGACGGTCTGAACGAAAGCTTTAAGTTTAATAACCCAAATGTGAAGAATACGTGTGGTTGTGGCGAGAGTTTTAGCGTTTAGGGGTGTTTGGAGGGTTAAGCAGGACAGGGCTGCCTGTGGCATTGGTGTCTTTGCTATCTTGATGGACTTGCCCGTGCCCAAAAATTTAATTACCTTTCGTCGAAGTTGAGCATCCCCCCAAACCCTATGAACGCCTGGTACGTCTATATCGTGCGCTGTGCGGACGACACTTTATACACCGGTGTGGCTAAGGACGTGAAAGCCCGCGTGTCCTTGCACAACGCGGGGCAGGGTGCGAAATACACCTTTGCGCGGCGGCCCGTGGTGTTGGTGTATGTTGAAACTGCATCAGATCATGGCGCTGCGTTGCGTAGGGAGTATGAGATTAAGCAATTAAGGTCTGCGGCGAAGCGGCATTTGATTGCTGGCTCTGCGGAAGTTTCGGGTAATGCACATGCTAATGAGCCTTTGCGCATGGCCGGTGGTGGCTTGTAGCGCTGTGCATTGGCTTCCCAATTTGGCGTTAGTCTGGCCGCTTAGTGTGATGCGAAATCAACCGACCATCAATGGGATTTAAACTCGACAACGTGGTGCCGTGGGGGCGTTCCTATGAGGAATATGTCAGCATGTTTGCCCTCACCGACGTCGATCTGGCGCTGCAAATTCTTGGCTGTGGCGATGGCCCTGCGGCGTTCAATGCGAAATTAACGCAACGTGGCGGACGCGTCGTCTCGATCGATCCGATCTATGCTTTTAGCGTTGCGCAAATTAAAGAGCGTATCGCTATCACATACGAAAGCGTGATGATTCAACTGCGCGCCAATCAACGTGACTATGTTTGGAACGCGATTTCTTCGCTTGATGAGCTTGGACGTGTGCGCATGGCTGCGATGGATACGTTTCTTGCGGACTTCAGCGCGGGCAAGAACGGCTCGCGTTATGTTGTAGGAGAACTGCCGTCCTTGCCTTTCACAAACGCAATGTTCGACATTGCGTTGTCGTCACATTTCCTATTTCTGTATAGCGCACAGTTGTCCGCAGAGTTTCATCTGCAGGCTATTTTGGAAATGTTGCGCGTCGCGCGCGAGGTGCGCATTTTTCCGCTGCTGACACTTGATGGCGTTCCTTCGCCTCACCTCGATTTC
>JANPPH010000124.1:0-1789 GCA_031428395.1 Gammaproteobacteria bacterium | reverse complement strand
CAAATTGCTGCTGGTGGCTTTCCGAGACGCCGCGCAAATAATTTTGGTGTTCGGCGCTATGATGACGTTGGTAAAAGCCGTCGGTGTAGCCGCGATTAGCGAGGCCTTCGAGTTGACCCATCAAACTTTCATCGAATTTACGGCCAGCCACTGCATCATCAATGGCTTTGCGGTAAAGCTGGGCGGTCCGCGCGACATAATAATGTGATTTTGTACGGCCTTCGATTTTCAGCGAGTTGATGCCCATTTTCACTAGGCGCTCAACGTGTTCGATCGCGCGTAAGTCTTTGGAGTTCATGATGTAGGTGCCGTGCACGTCTTCCATGATCGGCATAAATTGACCCGGTCGAGTTTTTTCTTCGATTAGATAAACATTATCGGCAAGCGGATGGCGCGCAACGTTACCACAGCCACTGAAGGCTTCCGGTTTTTGCATGGCAGCCATTGCATCAAAATCGATTTTCTTAATATCACCTGAGCCGTCTTCCGTCGCTTCGTGGACTTTATAATCCCAGCGGCAAGAATTCGTGCAGGTGCCTTGATTGGGATCACGGTGATTGAAGTAGCCAGAGAGTAGGCACCGACCCGAATAGGCTATGCAGAGCGCGCCGTGAACGAATACTTCCAGCTCCATGTCTGGGCAGCGTTGGCGAATATCTTCGATTTCATCGAGTGACAACTCGCGCGATAAAATAATTCTGGTTAAGCCTATCGTTTGCCAGAACTTGACAGCGGCGTAATTGACCGTATTGGCTTGTACCGACAGATGGATTGGCATATCGGGCCAACGCTCACGAACCTGCATAATCAGGCCGGGGTCGGCCATAATCAGCGCGTCGGGCTTAAGCGCAATAACGGGTTCGATATCCGTTAAGAACGTTGCGACTTTTGCGTTGTGCGGCATGATGTTGGCGGCAACAAAAAACTTTTTCCCGAGCTGATGCGCCTCGCGGATTCCGATTTCCAAATTCTGGAAGGTGAAGTCGTTATTGCGTACCCGCATGCTATAGCGCGGTTGCCCGGCGTACACTGCATCGGCGCCATACGCAAACGCATAACGCATGTTGGAGATGGTGCCCGCAGGCGACAATAGTTCGGGCTTATTCATGAATGCTGACCTAATTTTTGGGGTAGGGACGCTAATAGTTGCCGGAGCGCCTGGCCGCGATGACTTAGCGAATTTTTTACATCTGGGTCTAGTTCGGCTGCCGAGCAGTGGTGCGTGGGCACATAAAAAACGGGGTCATAACCAAAGCCTTGTTGCCCTTGCGGCGCCGTTAGTATTCGCCCTTCCCACGTGCCGTGGCAGATCAGTGGAGTAGGGTCGTTAGCATGGGCAAGAAAAACCATGACACATTGGAAGCGCGCTTTACGCTGTGATTCTGGGGCGTGTTCCAACATCGTCAATAATTTTTCGATATTAGTGCCATCGTGTGCATTCGGGCCAGCAAAGCGTGAGGAATAGATGCCGGGGGCGCCACCTAAAGCCTCAACCTCTAAGCCCGAGTCATCGGCCATTGCGGGCAAACCCGTCAAGCGCGCCGCATTGCGCGCCTTCAGAATGGCATTTTCGATAAAGGTTAAGCCCGTTTCTTCAATTTCGGGCACATTAAATTGCGACTGCGGCACAACATCAATATCAATGCCATGCAGCATGGCCGCAATTTCTTGCACCTTGCCCTTGTTGCCCGTTGCTAATACGACTTTATGCAACAATTACAGACTCCCAGTTAACCGCGCAATGCTGTCTGCTGTCTCTGAATCAAGTCGGCGATCGCATGCTTGCCCA
>JANPPH010000123.1:0-2353 GCA_031428395.1 Gammaproteobacteria bacterium | reverse complement strand
CGCCGCGGTGGCACAAGCTGGGGGTTCGGCTTATTTCGCGGGCATCATGCAGGACGATTTTGATGCCTTTGTTGCGAGCGCGAGGCTTGCCTTAGAACGCGCCGACATGTTGTTGATTTCCGGCGGTACGGCCGTGGGCGGACGTGATTTCATATCCGATTTAGTGCGGGCTTTGGGGAACCTCATTGTTGACGGCGTACCCATGCGTTCAGGCAGGCCGCTGATTATGGGTACGGCCACAAACGGTAAACCTATTGTTTGCGTGGCCGGGCACCCACCCGAGGCATTGCGTGGTTTTAATTTGTTTGGTGTAGCGGCGCTCAATAAATTACTCGGCAGAGAATTGCCCCTGCCAGAAGATGCTCCCGCCAGTTAAATTTTCGTTAGCGGATTCACATTACAAAGCATTGTAATGTTCCTTTTTTTAAGCGCGCTATGGATTGTTTACGTGGATCTTTAAATAAATATCATAGCGCGTATTTTTGCTTTCTATGCATAGCTGAGGCGTCGGCCCTTCAAGGCTTGGTGCGGAACTAGGCCGTTTAACCACTACGCGTCGGCGGGCATAAGCCAGCGCGATCTCCAGTAATTCTGTCGAATCCGTATCAGCCCCCACTATCGTGTGTAAAAACTGCATTTCTTTTTTCACTAGTGCGGATTTTTTACGTTCTGGGTACATGGGGTCGAGATAAACGACATCCGGTGGGCTTTCTTTATCGCATGATGTTAAAAAAACGGCTGCATCATCCTCAATTAACTGCAAGCGTTGCACGATATCGGCTGTTTCACTAGCCCGCGCTGCGCGTAGAAGGCCATCGCGAAGCAACGCTGCGACAATAGGCGAACGTTCTATCATCAACACATTGCAGCCCAAACACGCCAAGACAAAGGCATCGCGGCCTAATCCTGCGGTGGCATCCAGTACCGTGGGGTTGGTGCCTGGCCGCAGGCCTACCGCTTTGGCAAGCGGTTGCCGCCGTCCCCCGCCATGTTGACGTCGATAACCTAAAGCGCCATTGACAAAATCAATGTGCAGCGCAGAGATGGGTGTATGGCGAAGATCCCGCAGCTCTAAGTGCTTGTCAGTCAACACCAAAGCCATGGGCAGTTGAACCGCTTCATCGAACGCATACAATGGCATCCCAAGGCGCTGCGCCAGCGACTTAGCTTCGTGATGGCGGCTAGCGCTATCGCTTGTCACAGCGAGGAGTGCGTTCGTCATGCGCACATGATAACCGCAAATTCGACGGCGTTAGCGTCTCGATCGCAGAATTAAGGTTGCGCAAGCGCGAAAACAGCAGGTGGAAGCTACTGTAGCGTCTTCAGCGTTTTTTTCGAGCATGGTTTTTATAACGTTCGCGAAGCGCCTCTGTTGGACGGTCGGCTCGTTCGCGTGGTTGGGCGTCATATCATCCTAAAAAAGGCAGTTGGAACCTACTGCGGACGCTTAATATGCTGAATCTGCAAGATTTTTTTGTTAAATTTTGGCTCATCGTAGGGGTGACTACGGCTTCGCCAAAATTTAACAAAAAAATCTTCCATCTTCAACATCTTAAGCGCCCTCGCTACGTTTCCAACTGCCTTTTTTAGGATCATCCCCACTCGTCTATCTGTCTTCTGCGGAGAAATATTTACTTTGTCGGTCAGTGTCTGTCCTCTCTCTCCGGGCCGGAGCGGCGGGACGTGACGAGGCTTGCCACCACCGACACCAACAGGATCAATCCGACGATTCCCAGGACGATCCCCACAGGAATTTTGTAGACGTCGAGCAGCAGCATTTTCACCCCGATGAACATCAGGATCACCGCCAAACCATACTTGAGCAGATGGAAGCGCTCCGCCATGTCGGCGAGCAGGAAATACATGGCTCGCAGCCCCAGGATGGCGAAGATGTTGGAGGTGAAGACGATGAACGGATCGCTGGTCACGGCGAAGATCGCGGGGATCGAGTCCACCGCGAAGATGAGATCGGTCACTTCCACCAGCACCAGCACCACGAACATCGGCGTGGCGTAACGCACCCCCTCCTTCAACACGAAGAACTTCGCCCCATGGTACTCATTGGTAATCTTCATGTGGCCGCGCATCCAGCGCAAGATCAGGTTTTTCTCCAAATCGGGCTGATGCGTGGAGAACACCAGCATCTTGACGCCGGTGAGTAAGAGAAACAGGCCAAAGACATAGAGAATCCAGTGAAACTGGGCGAGCAGCAGTGCTCCGACGTAAATAAGCACGGCGCGCATGACGATGGCGCCGAGCACTCCGTAGAGCAGCACTCTTTTCTGGAACGCTACGGGTACCGCGAAAAAGCTGAAGAGTGTAATCCAGACGAAGACGTTGTCCACGGCGAGCG
>JANPPH010000122.1:0-4702 GCA_031428395.1 Gammaproteobacteria bacterium | reverse complement strand
TCCGCGACTAGTTGGCGAATATGCTGAAACGTAGCCACCGCGAGATCCTTCAGTGGCAGCGGTTGTTGCGCTTCAACTGATTTATCCTGCTGTTCTGAAGTTTGCACGAAAAATATCGACGTTGCGGGCCGTTTAGCGCTTTACTACTGAAGCAATGATAAAGCCTGCCGCAACCGCGATGCCGAGTGAGGCGAACGGATGTGCATTAACATACTTCTTCACGTCATCGGCTAATTCGTGTGAGCTTTGGCTGGCCTGTTGACCTGACTTGCGAATCTGCTCTTCCGCCCATGCGCCTTTTTCAGCCGCTTTGTCTACGGCACTATGCAAAACATCTGCAGCTTTTTCCGTGGCTGGGTGTTGTACTGCATTCATAATCTACCTCCTTGATTTTTTAGGTACTAGCAAAGCGTACATTGAACACTTTGTTGGTATTACTTTAATGCTTTTTGTGATCGTAATACAAGCATTGATTATTTTGCGCATACGTTAGGACCACAAAATTTACTGTGGTGAGCAGCAAAATTACTTGGTACGTGAGATCTTCCAGATGGCAAGTAGTCAGATTGGTTGGCGGATGGCAAGGTGTGCGGTGTGGCGCCAAAGATGCCATTTTATTATTTGCAAAGTGGGTGGCTTATGGCGCTACGTATCAACCCAGCTTGCATATTTTTTAAATCGGCCTAAAGTTTTGTTGAAGTGCTAAGTATTTTCTACGACGAAGACGGTGAGTATACAGACGGGAGGGCGAGACGTTGCCAGCGATAAATAGGGACTCAATGCCAAGGAAGGCTAGCAGTAACGTTATTAGTCACGGCTAGGCTTTAGCTTAGGGTAGCCGTGCATAAAAAAACGCGCTGAAGTTGTCCGCAACCAGGAGGTGAGCATATGTTATCGTGGGCCGTTACTTTTTTAGTCGTTGCCATTATTGCTGCGCTGTTAGGTTTTAGTGGAATAGCGGGCACCGCTGCATGGATGGCGCAGGTGCTGTTTGTGGTTTTTCTTATCCTGTTTATCGTATTTTTAGTAATGGGTCGCAGGCCACCCGTTTAAACATTTACTTTAACCAAGCGTTCACTTGCTGCAATTCGGCCAGCGCCAATTGACCGGCTGCTTCTTTGAGGCGCAAGGTGTTTAACACATAGTCGTAACGCGCGCGCGCGTGATCGCGCCGCGCACGGAAAAGATCGCGGCGGGTATTTAGCACGTCGACGGTAGTTCGCGTACCCACTTCTAAACCCGCTTCTGAAGCGGTTAATGCGCTTTGTGTCGAGGTTAATGCTTGTTTAAGCGCTTTCACCCGGCTGATGGTGGTGAAGATTTTCAGATAGGATTCACTCGTTCGGCGTTGTATCGCACGCCGCTGCTCTTCTAAACTGGCGCTCGCTTGGTCATAAAGCGCTTCTGCTTCTTTAGTGCGCGCTACCGTCGCTCCACCTGAATATAAAGGCAGGTTCAATTGCAGCGAGATTGACGTATTAGTAAAACTGCCGTCGCCGGCGCCAATACGTAAGCCACCTTCGGCTGAATAATCGTGTCCAGCGACGACATCCACAGTGGGGAAATGACCTGCACGTTGGCTGCGAATTTCTTCACGCGCCGCGTCTACGCCATACTGAACTGCCTGCAAACGATAGTTCTGTCGCAAGGCGGTATCAATCCATTTTTGTATGTCGGCCGGCTCGGGTGAGACCAGCGGTACGTTATCCGTGAGCGCCGATAGATTGTTGTGGTATTGCCCAGTCAATTCGCGTAGACCTTCGCGAGCGCTGGCCAGCAAATTCTCCGCTTCAATCTCTTGGGCCACAGCTAAGTCAAACGCGGCTTGTGCTTCATGGACGTCCGTTATCGCAATCAAACCCACATCAAAACGTTGCTTGGTTTGCTCCATTTGGCGCCCGATTGCTTGTTTTTCCGCACTCGTGAATTCACGGTTGTCAATCGCGGCGAGCACCTCAAAATAACGTTCGGCCACGGTTAGCAATAGCTCGCGCCGCGCTGCCTCAAGCTCTGCCTCACTTTGCGCGAGACGTGAATCGGCCTGCGCATATTGATGGAAGCGTTCTTGGTAATACACAGGTTGGGTTAAGTTGAGTGAATAGCCAGAGCTATTGACGTCCTGTGAGAGGGAGCCTGTTTGCTTCCAAGCAGCGGATAAATTGGCGCCAAAACGTGCTTGAGGCAAAAACTGTGCGAGCGCTTGGCGCTTGCGCTGCGCGCTTGCAACAGATGCCGCACTTGCAGCCTGTAATTGGGGGCTATGCTGCTGTGCGAGGGCATAGACATCGGTTAACGAGTCGGCATGCAGTGGCTGCGCCAGCAACAGGAGGGCCACTGCTGGCAAAAAGGCGAGGCGCGTGCGCATAGAATGTGTGTGCTTTGTTTTAATACGTTGGTATGTTGGAATCGACGTCGCGCGCCCAGGCATCAATGCCGCCCGCTAAGTTGGCGATATTAGTGAAACCCGTTTTTTCCAAATATTGTGATACCTGCAAGCTGCGCATGCCGTGGTGGCACATGACAACTATTTCCTGCTCAGGACTGAGCTCGTTGTGGCGTTGCGGGATCTGTCCCATGGGGATGTGGACCGAACCTTCTATGTGGGCTTTCTCATATTCCCAGGGTTCCCGTACATCAAGGATTGTCACCGACGCTTGCTGTAAACGTTGTTGAAGTTCTTTAGCGCTAATTTGGCGCATAACCGTCACCTCTGGTTGACTAAAATACGAATCGCTGTGGCTGCGGCGCATTGATGAGCGCTGGCAAGTAGGTTTCAAATAGGCTTTCCGTGTGCCATTCGTGCTCACCCGCGCGCCGAATCAATAGAGCCTCTTGGATTGGCAACTCACCCACCACTACAAATAGCCGTCCGCCAATTTTCAACATTTTTTGGAAAGTATCAGTAAGGATAGGTAAGGACCCGGTAACCGCAATCACGTCATAGGGGCCGTGTTTATCCCAGCCTTTCGATGCATCGCCTGTTTCTAATGTCACGTTTCGTATGTCGTGGGCGGCTAACTTGCTGCGTGCGCTATCCACGAAATCGTCAAAGATATCTACGCTGTAAACGTGTTTGGCGGATTTCGCCAATAGTGCAGTAAGATAGCCACTGCCGGTGCCAATTTCTAGGACTGAATCGGCGGGTTCAATATTTAGCGTCTGGACTAAGCGCGCCTCAATTTTAGGCTGCATCATCTGCTGCCCATGGGCCAGCGGGATGAAGGCGTCGGCGAAGGCTAACTCCCTTTCACTTTCCGGCACAAAATCTTCTCGATGAACCTGGTTTAATAGGCTTAGCACGCGCTCATCGAGCACTTCCCAGGTTCGAATTTGCTGCTCAATCATATTGAAGCGGGCTTGTTTTATCTCTACTGCACTGCTATTCATGATGTAAACCGTATTAAAAACATTGATTTAAAGGTGCCTCAAATTTCGAGGCATAGGGTCATTGACAACTTTAAGAAAGTAAAGATAATGTGTTTGCTAGTTTGAGGCAAGGACTAACTACAAGCGAATCCGTAAGTTAGCTAACTTGCAAAAAGGCGTCCAATCCTTTAATGTCGAATTTTTGCGGGGGTGCCCTGTACAAGCAAGTGCCGCAAGGTGGGCTTGGTAGGGCTGAGAAACACCCTTTGAACCTGATCCGGGTAATGCCGGCGTAGGGAAGCAGCACTGAATTTGCCTGTGGGCGTGTCCGCACGGCTTTGCTTTCCCTTCCCTGTTGCCATCCGCAATGAGCCTTAGCGCCTTTCCTCTTAGGAGGTTAAGGATGGTTTCCCTTGCTGCCCCCACTGCTTATTTAGGAGATGCAACCATGAGTGCAGTGCCAGATGAATTTTTAAGCCGCCGAGCGAAAGTCGATAATGCTTCGGTGCAAGGATTCCCTAATTCCCGCAAGATTTATGTCCAGGGCAGCCGGCCGGACGTTCGCGTTCCGATGCGGGAAATCCAATTGGCCGATACCGCTGCCAGTTTTGGCGCGGAAAAGAATCAGCCATTAACCGTTTATGACACTTCGGGTGCTTATACCGACCCTACTGCTGACATTGATATTCGCCTTGGGTTGGCACCTGTGCGTGCAGCGTGGATTGACGAGCGCGGCGATAGCGAAACGTTGGGCGCGTTGACGTCGCAATATGGACAGCGGCGCGCTGCGGATATCGGGTTAGCCAATTTACGTTTCGATCATTTGCAGACTCCGCGCCGCGCTAAGGCGGGTATGAATGTCAGTCAAATGCACTATGCTCGACGCGGCATTATCACGCCAGAGATGGAATATGTGGCGATTCGCGAAAACATGCGGCTGGAACAGTATCGCGAGCAGTTGGCGATGCAGCATCCTGGGCAGTCGTTTGGTGCAAATTTACAAAAGGCGATTACGCCAGAATTTGTGCGCGATGAGATCGCTCGCGGCCGCGCCATAATCCCCGCCAATATCAATCATCCGGAACTGGAGCCGATGATTATTGGTCGAAATTTTTTGGTCAAGATCAACGCTAACATCGGTAATTCAGCGCTTACTTCTTCTATTGAAGACGAAGTGGACAAGATGACGTGGTCGACTCGCTGGGGTGCAGATACGGTGATGGATCTGTCCACCGGCAAAAATATCCATGAAACTCGCGAATGGATAATTCGCAATTCGCCGGTGCCCATTGGTACCGTTCCGATTTATCAAGCTTTGGAAAAAGTGGATGGTAAA
>JANPPH010000121.1:0-4439 GCA_031428395.1 Gammaproteobacteria bacterium | reverse complement strand
ATGGTAATCATCGCACCAGCAACGGCGTATTCTACGATGGTTAAGCCTTCTTCATCACGCAAGAACTTCATTACGAAAGTTTTCATTGGTTTATCCTTGGCCATGACTGCTAGAATTAAACTTTGATTTGACATTGTTGTTTTTATTGTCGCATTAAAGAATGAAGCGTAGAGCGTGCGAGCTTGCGCTCGCACGCTCTAATCAATTTATACGCCTGTTACTGCAGCAGCCAAACGTTCAATTTGCGCTTGGATGTTTGTACCCAAAAGTTGGAAAGCAGCAACAACAGCGATGGTAATCATCGCACCAGCAACGGCGTATTCTACGATGGTTAAGCCTTCTTCATCACGCAAGAACTTCATTACGAAAGATTTCATTGGTTTATCCTTTATAAAAGTTTATAGACAGTTTTTTAGTTGTTGGTTTGCTCGCAGACGCACTAAAACGTACTGCTTACTCAACGGTTAAACCAAACAATAACCGACCCTTTTGTAGGGCGCGACAATGCGTTGCGCGGTTTGCCGCACTACAAATGAATTCTGTCTAAATAAAGACGCTATGAACGTAAATGGGGTTGTCAATTACTACGCCAGCTCCCCATCTAGGCCACACTTTTTTGAGCGTGTACTCTAGGGAATGACTTGTAGCGTCATCAGCGGCCTATTTTTGACGGGGCTCGCTTTAGCATCCATTTTAAAAATGGTTTTTAATTCCGTTTAGTTGTTTTTTTATAATGATTTTTACCTTAGGGCAAAAGTTCAGGGCTAACTTTTGCATGAGGTTGAAAGTGAGGGCATTCTAGATCAACGTTTAAGCAATGTCTAGAGAATTTGTAGGTGAAATCCCTACAATATTGTCGGTGAGTTACTTAGGTAGGTGGGGTGGGTTACGTGCTTGGTAGGTATGCATAACTTATGCAAATAAGTCGCCTTATCAGGCTTCAGCCCTAAACGCCTGAAAGTTTAGAGTACCGCCGCAAAATCTGCGGCGGTAATTCCAGCCAGTTAGTATTGATTGGAGTTTGCCGCTTAACCTTTGTCGCTATGCGCTTTGGGTTCCGGGATGCTGCAATCATTGTCTGAGCGGCAGGCAGGATGATGGCCGAGCGCGGATTCGACTTCAAAAGGGAAGGTGCCGCATTGGTTGGTTTCCGAGGTGTCGCACGTTTTCAAACCTTTGGCAGAGTACAGTGGATCCCAGCCAAACAGCGCGGTCAGGATGGGATATACGGATATTGCGATGGCGTAGGTTTGCCAGCTAGCCATCGATCCTTGATAGAGATCCGCATAAGCGACGGCGATAACGACCCAGCCGACTATCATGCGAAGGCTTCTATCAATCCAACCTAGATTTTGCACTGCGCCGAGTTGTCGTCGCATGGCTTTCATAAGTGTCGCCTCCTAATTACTGTTCAAGAAAAAATCCCTACCTTCGCATTTAACGCTTTAGTAAGCAGAAGAACTGTAACTATATTACTGAGTCGGTTTCTTACGTAGCAAGTGGCGTAACGCGTTGATATCGAGGATTTGAATGTGTCCGCGGTGGAGTTTGGCCCAGCCTTGACGTTCGAATTCTTTGAGCAGGCGGCTTACTACCTCGCGTGCAGTACCCAGTTCAGCGGCCAGTTCGTGGTGGGTGATTTTTATGTGGTTGTCTGGCGCGACGAGTTTTTTAAGCAAAACTTGAGCGAGGCGCTGATCCATGGGCGTAAAAGCGACTTCTTCTAACAAACTCAGTAGGTCTGCTAGACCTTTGTCGAGTGAAGAGAAAATAAAATTGCGAAACCCTGTGACGCGAGTGACTGCCTCCATGAAATGTAGTTTTGATATGAATATGGCGTCGACTTCGGTTTCTGCTACGGCCTCTGCAGTGTAGTGATTGTCGGCCAATAAACAGGAGGTCGTAACCTCGCAGGTTTGGCCTGGGCCGACGTGGTAAAGCGCAATTTCGTGACCGTCTTCCGACACTTTTTGAACGCGTATTGATCCTGCTAAAACGAGAAGATAATTTTGGCATGCTTCGCCATCTCGAAAAACACTCTCTCCGGGCTTGAACATGCTACGCCGGGCCGAATTTAGCACTTGTTGCCAGACGGGGTCAGAGATGGACTGTAAATCGGGATAGTGATCAAGCCACTGCAAAGAAATAGCCCGGAGAGCCATACTGCTGCACACCATAAAATCAACGCAACCAAAACGCGATATGGGTCACGAACCCATGCCTTCACATCTAACTGTAGACGCCAGTTATTTCTTTTTCAAGGTCACGCGGGAGAACTTGGTTTAACCGCGTGCGTGCTTCATAAGTGTCGCGGCTTAATTGTATGTCTTTTATGAAATAAGCCAATTCTTCTAGCAGTAAGGCTTGAGGGCCATCTACTAGGGCTTTGGCGGGATCTGGGTGGAAGTCGGCAAGGATCATATTGGCGCCAGCGATAACGCCCTGGGCGATGGTGTGCATGATGTCCAAAATACCATCCGGGGCGCGGTCGCGCGAACCTACCGAATGTGAAGGGTCGATGCACACAGGCATGCGGGTGAGGCGTTTGACCACCGGGACTTGGGCGAAGTCAACGAAGTTGCGGTGCGGATCGCCTAAATTTGTTTTCATGCCGCGCAAGCAGAAGACGACTTTGCGATTGCCTTCGGAGGCGAGATATTCAGCGGCGTTAAACGATTCTTCTAAGGTGATGCCAAAACCGCGTTTAAGCAGAATCGGATACTCCTGTTGGCGACCGACAATTTTTAGTAACTCGAAGTTTTGCGTATTGCGTGTGCCGATTTGTAGCATGACGCCGGTGGGGCGGCCGCATTGTTCAAGAGTCTGATGAATTTCGTTAAGGTGGGATTCGTGGGTAATCTCCATCGCAATAACTTTTATGCCATATTTGCCTGCCAATTCGAAGACATAAGGTAAGCAATTTTTGCCGTGACCTTGGAAGGCATAAGGATTGGTGCGTGGTTTGTAAGCACCCATGCGGGTGCAGCTGAGTCCGTGTTGTTGTAGCGCACGCAGCATTTGTTCGACATGTTCCGGCGTATCGACAGCGCATAGCCCAGCGAAGAGATTGAGGCTGTCTTGGCCGAAATGGACGCCGTTGTAATCGAAGTGCGTGGCGCGGTCATCGTCTTTGTGGCGACCTAAGATGCGATATTCTTCAGAGACGCGCACGACTCGATCCACACCCGGCAAGGATTTGATGTCGTCAATATCTAAGGCGGACGTGTTGCCAATTAGGTAGAGTTCCGTTAGCACTTGTTGCACGCCGAATTCTTCATGGACGCGTACCTGGATATTGGGCAGGCGCGTTAAATAGTCCATCAATGCCCGATATTGTTGGCCGTTCTTATCGATGCTCGGGTGGGTGATGATGATCATGGAATGTCCTTTTCTCAATTAGAAAATAGCGTCCGTGAATGATCTAGGAGTATGTGTTAGTGATCCAGGTAACGTTTTAGTAGGTCTTGATATGCGTCAATACGGCGGTCGCGTAAAAATGGCCATATTCGGCGTACCGTTTCGCTGCGTTGGAAATCTAGATTGACCAATAACACATTTTCTGAATCAACAGGTGCCATGTCTAGTATTTCACCTTGCGGCCCGGCGACGAAGCTTGATCCCCAAAAATGGATGCCAGTGTTGGCGTCATGCGGGTCGGGCTCAAACCCCGTGCGGTTGCAGGCGAGCACGGGAATGCCGTTTGCGATGGCGTGTCCGCGTTGCGAAGTGATCCAGGCATCGCGTTGCCGCGTGCGTTCTTCGATACTATCACTACGATCCCAACCGATTGCAGTGGGGTAGAGGAGCATGTCCGCGCCCGCTAAGGCCATTAAGCGTGCGGCTTCGGGAAACCATTGATCCCAGCAGACAAGAACGCCTAAGCGCCCTACAGACGTTTGGATGGGATCAAAGCCCAAGTCACCTGGCGTGAAATAGAATTTTTCGTAGTAACCGGGGTCGTCGGGAATGTGCATTTTGCGATACTTGCCGACTATGGTGCCATCTGTTTCTATCACTACTGCAGTGTTGTGATAAAGGCCGGGTGCGCGGCGTTCAAAAATGGAGGCGACGATCACGACAGATAGAGATTTAGCGAGTTCGCATAGCGCTTGAGTCGTGGGGCCAGGAATAGTTTCGGCTGCGTCGAAGCGGCTGGTGTCTTCGCGTTGACAGAAGTACACGCCTGCATGTAATTCCTGGAGTAATACTAGTTTTGCACCGCGCCCCGCAGCGTCGCGGACACCTTCTATGGTGCGTGCTAGATTTTCAGCACGGTTTTCATTGCACGGGTGCTGCACGAGACCGACGGTTAAGAGTTTGTTTGACATGGGCATTATCCTAAAAAAGGAAGTTGGAACCTACTGCGGACGCTTAATATGCTGAATCTGGAAGATTTTTTTGTTAAATTTTGGCCCACCGTAGGAGTGACTACGGCTTCG
>JANPPH010000120.1:0-5780 GCA_031428395.1 Gammaproteobacteria bacterium | reverse complement strand
GTCATGAGTGTTGAATACGTTCGCGCCGTACCGCATTTAACAACTACGCTAACGGGGCCGCTGCTTAAAATTGAGCGCCAGTTGCTCGAACAGCAAATGAAAATCGAAACCTGGTTTCGCAATCAATGGTTAGACACGCCCGCGCCATTTTATTGCTCGGTCGATCTGCGCAATGCCGGCTTCAAACTTGCGCCAGTTGATACCAATTTGTTTCCCGCAGGGTTTAATAATCTTAATCCGGCGTTTTTTCCGCTCTGTAGTCATGCCGTTGAATCAGCGATTGAACGAATTTGTCCTGAGGCGCGTAAGGTACTGCTAATTCCGGAAAATCATACGCGCAATACGTTTTATTTCGAAAGCGTTGCCACCCTCGTTGAAATTATGACTCGAGTGGGTATTGATGTGCGCATCGGATCGCTACTGGAAGATGTCACCGCACCGCGCGACATTGCATTGCCATCGGGCCGCAACATTCGCTTAGAGCCTTTAAAACGTAGCGGCGATCGTGTGCATATCGATGGCTTTTCGCCATGTATGGTGCTGTTGAATAACGACATGTCTAACGGTCGACTGGCAATATTGGAAAATATTGACCAACCCGTTGTACCGGCAATGGATCTTGGCTGGTCGCATCGATTAAAATCCGACCACTTCGCGCATTATCGAGAAGTCACACGTGAGTTTGCGGAGCTTATCGACATTGATCCGTGGCTGATTGATCCAATGTTCCGTCAATGCGGAGAAATCAATTTTTTGAAACGCGAAGGTGAAGAATGCCTCGCCTTTAACGTCGATACGTTGCTTACTCAAATTCAACAGAAGTACGACGAATATGGCGTCGATAAAAAACCCTTCGTGATTATCAAAGCCGACGCGGGAACCTACGGCATGGGGATCATGACTGCGCACAGCTCCGCTGAACTCAAAGAGTTGAACCGCAAACAGCGGACGCAAATGTCAGCCAGCAAAGGCGGACAAACCATCACACAGGTCATTATTCAGGAAGGTGTCTATACATTTGAAACGTGGGGCGAATCGCAACAAGTCGCAGAACCGGTGGTGTACATGGTCGACCACTTCGTCGTTGGCGGCTTTTACCGCGTCCATACCACCCGTGGTGACAACGAAAACCTCAATGCGCCCGGGATGTATTTTGAACCGCTCGCCTTTGCCGATTCCTGTTGCAATCCTGACCCTAGCAAGGCGCCAGACGCCAACCCTAATCGCTTTTATGCTTACGGGGTCATCGCGCGTTTAGCGCTAGCAGCCGCCGCGCGGGAGGCTGCCGAAACGAAGAAAGTTGAGCGAACAACTTGATGCTTTGAGACTAATATCCCCGCCGTTCGAAACGGGCTTATCGAAGCCCGTCTATGCTTAGGCGGGCTCCGAGCGTTCGGCTTTGCATAGTTAAACGCCGCAGTAACCAAAGTAGTCTTGAACCCTTGACCTAAACGAGTCTCGTAGGCGCGTCCTTCTTCTGAGTTCCAACCCAGACCGATCAGTGACCATAATCAAAATCTTATGTGTGCCGATTTTACGCAATAAATTACTAAACCTGACACCCTTCTGCCTATTTCACCGCACGCCGATCACGGCTACCCTGTAATACTCTGCTCCAACCCAGCAATGCTAGTAGCGCCAAGCCCATGAAATCCAGCGCGCCTCCACCGCCATTGCTTGCGCCGCCAGTTGAATTACTGGGTGCATTATTAGGCGTCGTCGCTTTCAATGACAGGATCACGGTGCCGAGATTGGACACCGTTGCGCCGCTGCTGATTTTATAAGTGAAGCGGTCAACGCCAACCGCATCGGCATTACCCGTATAGGTGAACGCGCCACTTGCCGCATCCAACGTTACAACGCCTTTGGCTGCTTGATCGGCGAGTATAAACGTCACCTTGCCGGCACCCAACCCTTTGGCACTGAGTTTTGCTGCTAAGGTTTTACCCACAACGTTTAGCGCCAAATCGCTTGCTACCAATTGCGTGCCACCACTTTGAGGAACAATGCTAATCGTCATCGTTGCGACAGATTGCGCTGTGCCCTGACTAACAAGAAAAGCAAAGCTATCGATGCCGGTAGCGCCTGCGTTGGGTAAATACGTAAACGCACCGGTTGTTGCATCAATCAACGTAACGGTACCTTGGCTTGCCGGATTTAGCAGCGAATAGGTCACCGAGCCGCTATTGGGATCGCTTGTCGCCAATGTGCCAGTGGTCACTTTGCCTGTAGCCGCAGTTAAGATACCAGGTGCAGCGACGGGAGGCGTGTTAGCAACGGAGATATTGACTGTGACAGTAGCGATATTGGAATCCGCGCGGCCGTCATTGGCTTTGAAGGTAAATGTATCCGAGCCCGTGGTGTTGGCATTCGCGGCATAGCTATAGGCGCCAGTAGCAGCACTAATAAGTGTCGCGCTACCTTTGGTGCCGTTGGCCACGATGGAGTACGTCAAGACATCTGCAGGATTGCCATCGCGCGCGACTAACACGCCTGCTGCGCTAAGGCCGGGCGCCACGTTCAGGCTACCGTTGTTAGCTAATGGTGGAGTATTAGCGACCGCGAAGGTGATGGTGATGGCAGCGGCGGCGGAATCCACCTTGCTATCGTTCACCTTGAAGCTGAATGTATCGGTACCTGTGGCAGTAGTGGCTGCGGTAAAGGAAAACGCGCCAGTATTGGGGTTGGTAATAGTGACCGTCCCTTTACTCCCTTGGGCGACGATGCTGAAGGTTAGAAGATCCGTTGCATTGACATCAGTACCTTGCAACACCGCAGTAACCGTGGCGCCGGGCGCTACGCTTAATATGCCTGGTGCGGCAACAGGCGGGGTATTCGCAGAGACCAACGCTACGCTCACCGTGGCGACATTAGAATCGGCGCGGCCGTCGTTAGCTTTGAAGGCAAAAGTGTCTGCACCCGTGGCTGCGGCATTCGCGCTGTAGGTGAATGCGCCAGTTGCTACATTGGTAATCGTCACCGTGCCCTTAGTTGGAGTTGCGACGATACTAAATTGCAATGGATCACCGTTTTGGTCGGAGGCAACCAATGTGCTGCTAACTTGTGCGCCAGCTGCCACGCTCAGAGTTAGTCCTTGTGCAACCGGCGGCGCATTGGCGGGCGCGGCCGTTATCGTAATCGTTACCGTCGCAGTATTCGAATCGACGCGGCCATCGTTGGCTTTGAAGGTAAATGTATCGGTGCCGCTTGCGTTCGCAAGTGCAGTATAAGTGAATGCACCTGTAGCAGAACTAACAAGAGTTACCGTGCCTTGCGTACTGTTAGCCACGAGTTGATACGTCAATGGATCGCGATCAGCATCAACCGCCACCAGTGTGCCACCCACGCTGGCGGCGCCAGGGGCAACATTTAGCATTCCGTTGCGCGCCACGGGTGGCGTGTTAACCGGTGCAGGGGGGGCATTACCGCCCGCACCGCTTTCTAGGGCACCAATGTCACACAATGTGTCGCGTGCGAACCCGCGTTGATCTATTGGTGGGCACGCATTACCTGCACTGATTGCTGGACTGCCTGAAAAGAGCGCCCGTGTTCGCGTTAAACCGCCATTATTCGCCAAGACATCCAACAAGGGATTAACGCTGCTACGATCGCCGGCTGCGGTGAAACCACACGTATTTCCGCTATCAATATTATTCCCGCCGGAGCTAATAATCGCCGCATAACCGATCGCCCCGTTACAATTGTCGTCGGTTAATGCGCCGTCACCGATAATGGTGTTTTTTATATTCACGCGCATCGGAATTGTGGTTGCGGGATTACCCCCAGCATTCGTCGTGTTGAAAAAGATTTCATCGCCGCCGCGCGACGCCGTGGTTAGCGTATCGGAGATTCGCGCGGTGCTTGATTCATTGCCGCTAACGGTGCTGCTCCTGATATCTAGCAACCTGCCGCCATTATAAATTCCGCCACCTTGACTCGATGAGATGAAAAAAGACGTACCGGCTAAATTGTTACTTACGGTGCTATTGAGCATGACGACAGTGCCAATACCCAAATTGTAGAGACCCCCACCATGTAGCTCTGCAATATTGTTGGCAATAGTGGTTCGATTGATGGTGACACCCGGCACTGCCAAAATGCGAGCGGGGAAATTATAATCACCACTTGCAACGTTATAGATACCAGCGCCCATAGCCGATTTATTGTCACTGATCGTGGTGCCTTCCAATAACACTACGCCTGGCAAAAATGTATCTTGATTGTAAATTCCCCCACCCGTTTGAGCGAGATTACCGCTAATTACGGAGCGATTGATGGATACGGTGCCACCCCAATTCAAAATCCCACCGCCCATGCCACCGCCAAAACCAACGGCCGCACCCAAGCCATAAGGAGTAAAATTGTTTTCAATACGGCTATCGTCAACGATAAGAGTGCCAAAATTGGAGATGCCACCGCCGCCCATGCAGTCGTAGTTACCGCTGATGACGGTATCGACTAAATGCAAGGTAGGGAGACTGGCGCCGTCAGCAACGTTAGTGTCATCGCAATGGTTGCAGATGCCACCGCCACCGCTAGTGCCCATACCTTTGTACCCGCCGGAAACGGTGACGTCGCGAAGGGTGACGGTCATGGGTCGCATCACACCCGCAGCATCGTGCGCGCCCAGAATTTGAAAAATGCGATCACGTAGCGGGCCATTTCGGCCCCCGCCTGTAATGATAGTCGTCGCGGAATCAGTCCCGTTTATGGCCAGATCATCTGTGATGTCGAGATCGCCGCTGGCGGCCCTATTCTCGGCTAAGCCGGCAAGCGTTAACGCATACGTGCCAGGTGGAAGCGAAATCGTATCAGGACCCATTAAGGCATTCGATTCTTGAATCGCTGCGCGCAAGCTACACGTCCCCGCAGCCGTCGCGCAAATGCCATCGCCGGGCGTTGTATCAACGCCATCTGTTACGCTGTTTACGCTAAACACTGCAGCGCTGGCAGAGCCAGCCATCGTCCAACCCAAAATCGATAGCATCCAAACTCTGCGCATCGTCATTCTATGCCCTTTTCAATTAAGCCCCGGCGAACCGCCATTGTGCGCGCTCCACTAAATGAGTAAATACGCACTTTCCCGCTCCAATTTGACAAGATCCGCTACATCGAAAGTGCTGAAAACATTCACGTTCTGTCACAATTCTTTGCTATAGCGCTGCAATTGAGGCAGCATGGGCACGGTTAGCTGACCAGCAGAGGACGACAGCCACGATGAGCATAAAATTCGGTGTTGTGATGGACCCCATCATGAACATTTCCGCTTACAAAGACACCACGTTGGCTTTCTTGCTAGCGGCGCAGTCGCGTGGCTGGGCATTACGTTACATGGAACAGGGCGATCTGTATTTACGCGACGGCAAAGTCAGGGCATCCATGCGTAAACTGCAAGTGCATGATGACAACCAATACTGGTTCGATTTTATTGACAGTAGTGAAGACAAAGCGCTGGCGGAATTGGATGTGATTTTGATGCGCAAGGATCCACCTTTTGACATGGAATACGTCTACTCCACCTATTTGCTTGAACACGCAAAAGCGGACGGTGTATTGGTGGTCAACGATCCGCAGAGCTTACGCGATGCCAATGAAAAACTTTATACCACTTGGTTCCCTCAATGTTGTCCACCGACCTTGGTCACGCGCGATGCGACGCGTTTACGGCAGTTTCTAAGCGAATTCCAAGACGTCATTCTTAAGCCACTCGACGGCATGGGCGGCGCATCCATATTTCGCCTGCGGCGCGACGATCCCAATGTGAGCGTGGTTATCGAAAC
>JANPPH010000119.1:0-9451 GCA_031428395.1 Gammaproteobacteria bacterium | reverse complement strand
AATTCCTGACACCGGCCCAATTTCCGGCTATAAAGGAATCGTCATCCTGCCGCGAAGTGGCGCGAACATGGTGGCCGCTGGGGAAGCCGTAAAAATTATTTTCCATTCGCCGCAGCTTCAGAACATAGTCATCAATTCCTTAGTGGTTTCAACGTCGAGTTCCAATATCGACGGAGTAGTCAGGTTTGCCGATCGTACCGCGATATTTACACCGTCGCGACCACTCAGCTACAACAGTGTTTATACTGCGCGTATTTATGCAGTCGCTTATGACTCGCAAAAAAATGTTGCGGTACCTATTACACATCAATGGCAGTTTACGACGGTTGATCCACTTTCGCGCGACGTCATATTCGCCAACAACCTAGATGATGAGCGCCTCGGCACGTATACGGAAACGAACCTGCGAAGCAAGTGGCGGACATGGTCAGCTGCCGGCGTTAACGAAGGGAGAATATCGATAATTCCTGGCGATAGCCCCAATCAGGGCAATGTGTTACAGATTCGCTATGAAGCCCAGAAATTCGGCCTTGTGCCAGGTGGAGTACAATGGCGAACAAAGCTCGGTTCGCATGAAGAATTGTATGTGTCATATTGGGTTAAGTTCGCCAAGAATTTTGATTTTGTCAGGGGCGGTAAACTGCCAGGACTTACCGGAGGTGAAATCGAGGCTTACAAAAGGCCAAGTGGATACGATTTTTTCATGGCGCTCCACATGTTCCAACCCGAGGGGAAAGGCTTGCAGTATATCTATCATATGGATCAACCGAACCTTATGGCGGATAGCGTCAAGTTCGATGTCGGAGTTGATCATCGATACTTTATTCCGGGTAAATGGCATAAATTGGAAACACGAGTTAAGCTCAATACACCAGGCCTAAGCAATGGCCTTGTTCAAACATGGTTTGATGGGGAATTGGCTGCAGACAGGCAAAATTTACGTTTTCGGAATACCGATTCCCTAAAAATAGATCAGCTGGTTTTTGCCACATTTTTTGGTGGGAGTAATTCGAGTTGGGCCACATCAAAAACTGAGTATGCGTATTTTGACAACGTGGTCGTAGCGACTAAGCCCATTACTCACTGACGTTGATCCGCTGCAAGGGGGCGGACATAGCCGCTCCCTTAGCTTACTTATTGTCGACACAAAACGGAAAAGGTCATGGTCCATCCTAAACACCGGTTGCGAAATATGGTGTAGCTCGTCGCATTGGATTGCTTCAACAGTGTATTTAACCGCGCATATGACAGTAGATATAGATTGTTCTTATTTTTATCCGGCCTGTTTTTTACGCACCATTGGTAAAACGCCTCGTTGTACCAATGCATAAAAACTACGTTGGTATGTGCCTCAACCGGAAAAAATTTATTGGGGGTGGTAAAAAAAACACTCCGTGCAACGCGTAGCATCTCGTTGACAAATGCCAACTGACCCTCGTCATCCCCGGTATGTTCGACGACTGCGTTGCTAAATACCCAGTCAAATGTCTTGTCTTCAAAAGGGAAGCGCCCACCAGGATACTCAATGAGTTTCTTTTCCGGATGACGCGCTGCGACAGCTGCAAGATTTTGAATGCCTAACCCAGTATAGGACTCATTCGAGTATTTGAAGTTTTTCAGAAAACTATTTCTTGATGGCGATCCGCTGCCTTTCTCGTGGGAGACGCCAACATCGAGAACGGTCATCCCATCTTTACACAAGGAATAAAAATGATCTTCTTTTTTTCGTCGCGATGTCTCCATCACACGATGTTTTAGGGCAACCAACATATTAAATCTCCCCTCGCCTTTGAGTGTACCCATCAAGTTGTCGTTATGATTTGAAGCACTTCTGCAAAAAACATGACCATCGATGCTAAACCGGCCCTGGTAATGGCAGCACTGGTCGTTTAATCTCTTGAGCTAACCTCGATCCCCCTGAGTACAAAACCGGTATAACCAGAATCGCTAAAAACAACTGTGTCGCGGCGTCGTAACTATGATGATTGTTGAAGAACAAAAAAATGACTGTCGCCGCTATACCTGAAAGCTCCAAAAACTTTTCGCGTGGCGTCGAGTCGGCTGAAATTTTTCGCAGTATGGCCAAAAAAAACAGCATAAATAGAAGCAGCGCAATTAGCCCGTTTTTCGATGCAATATTGATAAACATATTATGCGGTGGCCAAGGATCTAACTTGCCCTGTAAAAAAATATATCTTTGATGTGCCTCTGCGGTGGAAAGATATCCATAATTGGCTTGCAAAGTATAATTGCCATACCAGTTTGGTAGTAGATTGAGTTTTGTCCCTCCTAAAGGGTTTTGCCACGTTGAACGTAACGCCCATTCCCATTTAAATAGCCTTCCTTCGCTGGTTTGATTTTCAACATCAAACGTATCTTCAGCGCGCGTTACAAAATTCGTCACCGATTCAACTTTTCCGGACACTACAATACCTAGCAAGACTATTCCGCCTAAGGCCGCAACGGGCGTCATGGTGATTAATACGCGTCCCAGTTCGCCGTGTCGGGCAATGAAGATAAGATACAAGAGTATGATTGCAGCGAGGGAAAGAAACCCGGAGCGGTGGCCTATTAACGCTATGGCAACAGCAGTCAGAGAAATGGCTAAGTAGCGTTGTAAAGGTTTGGTGCCAGCGCTGAAAAGAAAATAAATCAACGCTAGCTGGACAATGAGTATGACTTCGCCGCGCATGCGTCTAACAGTGCCGGAGGATGTTTTAAATCCGCCACCGAGGTCGAAGACTTCCTTTGCAATGGTCCAAACCGCAAGCAACACACCACACAGCGCAACGAAATGAAGGAATTGCTTAAAATTCTCTCGATTTAAATTAGTGATGAAAGTGAGCGCAATCAAAGGATAGAGGTTGGCGATTGAGGTGCGAATTAGGTCATCTACTGCATGGCGATAGGGTGAAAAAGTTAATTTTTTAATCTCGGAAAATTCGATATAGGCGAGATAAGCGAGTAGCAGGGTGACTATTGTTTTGGTCGGGGCATCAAAAGACACGCCTTCAATAAAAAAGCGATACATCAAATTAATCACGCAAAATAGGAAAATAATATCCCACGCGAAAATGTTGACGCTGCCCACCTTAAACTCGGTGGAGCCGTTGATATAGAAATAGACTAGATTGAGAATAATTACATAAGGCAAAAGACGCTTGTATTTGAGAATGAGAAACGACAAATAGGTAAAGGCAAGTAAGCCAGCCAAAAGCTTCAACCACAGCATTGAGCACAGTCCCTATGTTCGATGGCCATTGAACCCAGATTTTCCATTAGCCCTCTACTGCCGCCGCACAACGCACAGAATCTGCGCGAGAAAAGATGAAAAACAGTCTGACACCGTAGAGTGACTACGCCTCCGACTGTTTTTCATCTTTTCTCGCCCATCTTCAGCACCTGGCGTACCCTCGCTACGAGGCCAATGGAAAATCTGGGTTGAATGGCAAGCATAGTTGGCTTCCTGGCTATGCTCAAGGCGATGTCGCGTTTTTTGATCAGAATCGGTTGCCGTACTTGGGTTGCGTGTAGGAACAACGTGGGTATTTGCTAGGGTCTTGTTATGGTCGTTGCTGATGAATTAACGCCGCACTGTATTGTTCGTTTCTTAGATTGAGTGTCTCGGTGCATGCGATTCGTAACACATTTAGTGTGCTCGCGTTGCGCGTTGGGATTGGAGTAGCTCTGCGGTCGTTACTGCGCTTTACATTCAAGGAAGCGTGCAGGTAACATTGCACCACCATAATTTCTAGACTCCCTCCGGCCTTGTAGGCGCGTGGGACCGGCCCGCAGGAGCGTATACTAGTGTCAGCGTCAGTGATCCCCGCCAATCCCCGTTTACACAGTTGTCTCCTTGTCTTCCTAGCGCTCTCACTAGCGGCGTGCTCAAAAGGGCAGCCAGGAGCGGAGGGCGGTATGCCTCCGAGTGGTCCGGCACCCGTTGCGGTGGTGGAAGTACAACCCCAGTCCGTTCCAGTGACGCTGGAATATGCAGCGCAAACTGCGGGTTCCCGCGAGGCTGAGGTGCGTGCGCGCGTGACAGGGATATTGCTGCGCCGCAAATATACTGAAGGTAGTACGGTGAAAGCGGGCGAATCTCTTTTCACAATTGACCCGGCGCCTTTTGATGCAGCCCTGGCCAAGGTGCAAGCGGATGTTGCGGCTCTCCAGGCGCGTTCGGCTCAGGCTAAGCGCGAGGCGACCCGCCTCAAGCCGCTCTATGAATCAGGTGCGGTGAGTCAGAAAGAGTATGACGATGCGGTGTCAGCCGAGGCGATCATCGCTGCCGATGCGCAAGCGGCGCAAGCACGGCTCAAAGAAGCGCGCCTGAATTTGGAATACACCCGGGTTGAGGCGCCCATCACTGGCGTGGCGGGGCGGGCACTTAAATCTGAGGGTAGCTTGGTGTCGGGGCCAGAGGTGTTGTTGACTACGATGACCCAAGCCGATCCGATCTACATTCTCTTTGGCATTCCGGACGATGAGCGCCTTAAGTTGCAAGCGGAACTCGAAGCAGGGCGTCTGCAATTGCCTAAGAGTGGCCAACAAAAAGTGGCAGTTCAGCTCGCCGATGGGAGTGAATACGAGCAAACCGGCGTGGTAAATTTTACCGATGTTCGCGTGAACGTCGATACCGGCAGCAGCGAGGCGCGTGCCGAGTTAGCTAATCCCGACGGCAAATTGCATCCCGGCGAATTCGTACGAGTGCGTCTCACTGGCGCGACGCGTATTGGTGTATATAAAGTGCCACAGCGCGCGGTACAAGAATCACCTCAGGGTCGTTTCGTGTATGTGGTGGACGCTCAAAGTAAGGCCGAGGTGCGCCCGGTACAGGTAGGTGAATGGAGTGGCGATTCGTGGATCATTACGAAGGGTCTCAATCCGGGCGACAAAGTGATCGTGGATGGCACTCTGAAGATCGGCCCGGGCGCGCCAGTGCAAGTGGGCGAGCCTCCTGCCTTGGCGGGCTCGCCCACCAGCGCTCCAGCCTCACCACCCACTCCGAAGAAATAAGGGGAGTCGATCATGATTTCCCGATTCTTTATCAGCCGACCCATCTTTGCGGCGGTCTTATCGCTGTTCATCATCATTGCCGGTCTGGCCGCGATGGTCAATTTGCCTATCTCGCAATATCCTGAAATTGCCCCGCCGGTGGTGACTGTCACCGCCAACTATCCCGGCGCCTCCGCGCAGGTGTTAGAGCAGACGGTCGCCACGCCGCTTGAGACGCAAATCAACGGTGTTGAAGGCATGCTCTACATGAATTCAACGTCGGCCTCCAGTGGCCAGACCCAGATTTTCGTCACCTTCGAAATCGGGACTGATGTCGATCAAGCCGTGCTCAACGTCAATAATCGCGTTAAACAGGCTGAAGCGCGTTTGCCGTTAGAGGTGCGCCGTCAGGGGTTAAGCGTTGAAAAAAGTTCCTCGTCATTTCTGCAAGTGTTGGCGTTCACGTCTCCGGATGGACGTTACGACGATCTCTTTACTAGCAACTACGTCACCCTTAATGTTTTAGATGCTTTGAAGCGCGTGCCGGGCACGACCAATGTGCAGATTTTCGGCGCCAAAGATTATGCGATGCGCGTTTGGGTGCGCCCAGATCGCTTGGCGCAACTTAAATTAACCACCACCGATCTGGTAAACGCCATCACCGAACAAAACGCCCAGTTTGCCGTGGGGCGCGTTGGTCAGCCGCCAACTGGCGGTAGCCAAGAGATGGCACTCACCGTCAACACCAAGGGACGGATGAGTGAGGTGAGCGAGTTCGAAAACATCGTGGTGCGTGCCGGTGCCAATGGCGCGTTACTGCGGCTCAAAGATGTGGCGCGAATAGAATTGGCGGCCAAGGATTATGATTTTATTGGTCGCCAAAATGGCCAGCCGGCGACGTTGGTGGGTATCTTTTTGAAGCCTGGTGCCAATGCCTTGGCCGTGGCGGAAGAAGTCAAAACTACGGTTAATGCGCTGGCGCAACGTTTCCCAGCCGGGCTCACTTACACCATCCCCTACGATACGACGCAGTTCGTGAAGGTATCGATACGCGAGGTCTTGAAGACGCTGGCCGAGGCGATGTTGTTGGTGTTTTTAGTGGTGTATGTGTTTTTGCAAAATTGGCGGGCGACATTGATTCCGACGCTGGCGGTGCCGGTGTCATTGATCGGCACCTTCGCCGGCTTGTTGCTTTTGGGATACTCGATCAACACCCTGACGTTGTTTGGCATGGTGCTCGCCATCGGTATCGTCGTCGATGATGCCATCGTGGTGTTGGAAAATATCGAGCGCATCATGCATGAAGAAGGCTTGGCGGCACGTCCGGCCGCATTGCAAGCGATGCGTGAGGTGACAGGTCCGATCATCGCCATCGCCTTGGTGTTGTGCGCGGTGTTTGTGCCCATCGCTTTTTTGGGCGGCCTGGCTGGCGAGTTGTATCGGCAGTTTGCTGTCACGCTGACTATCGCTGTAGTGATCTCTCTCTTTGTCGCCCTCACGCTCACGCCGTCATTGTGCGTGCTAATCCTTAAGCGCGAACATAAACAGACTGGCCGGGTGTTTAAGGCGTTCAACAATGCTTTTGCCCGGGTGACGAGTGGTTACACGGCAGGCGTAACCTGGTTGATTCGCCGCAGCGTCATCGGTGTGTTGCTGTTCATCGGCATGGTGGTGCTGGCGGTTGGGTTATGGCAAGCCACGCCAGGTAGTTTAGTGCCTGATGAAGATCAGGGTTTCTACATCGCGGCGGTGTATCTGCCCGATGGTGCTGCCCTGGAGCGCACCGATCGTATTGTCAAACAAGTGGACGAGATTGTACGCAGCGATCCCGCAGTCCAATATTCGGTGGCGTTTACTGGCTTTGATTTTATCGGCGGTAGTTTCAAGAATAACGCCGCGACTATTTTCATTGTGCCGCGTCATTGGGATGAGCGCCAAAAAGATACCAAGCAAATGGTCGGCGAATTCTACGGCAAAACCGGGCACATCAAAGAGGCGATGATTCTTGCCTTCAACCCGCCGGCGATTTTTGGTTTGGGTACGGCCGGGGGCTTTGAGTTCTATTTACAGAATCGCGGCGGTGAGGGCGGCGTCAAACGCTTGGCCGAGGTCAGCGACCAATTCGTTAACAAGCTCCGACAAGACCCGATGTTCATGTTTGTGTCGTCGTTGTGGCGGCCGAATGTACCGCAGATTTTTATCGATGTGGACCGTGAAAAAGCCAAGACTCTGGGCGTGCCCATTAACACTATTTTCGAGACTTTGTCGGCGACCTTGGGTAGCTTCTACGTCAATGACTTCAACAAATTTGGCCGCACATGGCAGGTGATCATGTCGGCTGAGCCAAGTTACCGCAAACAACCGCAAGACATCGCCGGGGTTTACGTGCGCTCTGAGCGTGGCGAGATGGTGCCGCTATCGTCGTTGGCGCAAGTGCGTTTCGAGTCCGGCCCGGAAACTATGGAACGTTTTAACAACTTGCCGTCAGTCAAAATTCTCGGTAGCGGCTTGCCGGGCTTTAGTTCCAGTCAAGTCAATGAGCGCTTGGAGGCGATTGCCAAGGAAACTCTGCCACCTGATTTTAGTTATGACTGGGGCGGTGCTTCCTATCAAGAAAAACACACTGGCGACAGTTCCACCATTGCTTTGGGCTTGGGCGCGCTCATGGTGTTCTTGATCCTTGCCGCCCAATACGAACGTTGGTCATTGCCCTTTGCGGTGTTGCTGGCGTTGCCGTTTGGTACCTTCGGCGCACTGGCGGCAGTGTGGATGCGGCACTTCACTAACGATGTGTATTTTCAGATTGGCTTGGTGACCTTGCTCGGACTTGCAGCCAAGAACGCGATTCTTATCGTCGAATATGCATCGCATAAACGTCAAGACGGCATGAGCGCAGCGGGCGCCGCTATCGAAGCAGCCCGCTTGCGCTTCCGGCCTATTTTGATGACCTCGTTGGCATTTATTCTTGGGGTGCTGCCGTTGGCCTTGTCGGTGGGTGCCGGGGCAGGTGCGCGCCAATCAGTAGGCACGGGTGTGGTGGGCGGCATGTTGGCTGCAACCTTCCTTGCTATCTTTTTCGTGCCGCTTTTTTATCGAGTCATCACCGACCGCAAACTGCGTGAGCCGCGCAGTAAAGCGGAGTTGTATGCCGAGGTGCAGGAACATCATGAATTGACGCGGCAAAAAATCATCGCCGCGGCAGCGGGAGAGAAGCCATGATGACGGCGAAGAAGTGTTCGCTCTTGGTTTTGTGCATGGGTGTGCTGAGTGGGTGCGCGGCCGTGGGGCCAACCTATCAACGTTCGGAAATGGAATTACCGCAGGCTTGGCCTGCCGGGGAATCGCCCACTGCTGTGCCGGGCGAGAGTGCCACCTCTATTGTTAATGTCGGTGAACGCTGGTGGACGTTATACGGTGATTCGCGCCTCGATGCATTACAAGAAGAAGCCCTAACTCACAATGCCGATGTCCAAGTGGCCGCTGCGCGTGTCTTAGAGGCGCGAGCGCAAGCTGGTATCACTAATACGGATCGTGCCCCAGTAATATATGCTGCGGCCGGTGCGCGACGTACTCAATCATCCCAGGTCGGTAGTAGCCCCTTGCCTGCGGGCACGCCACGTACGCAAAATGATTTTCGCGCTACGCTTGAAGCCTCCTATGAACTCGATTTGTGGGGTCGATATCAGCGCGCCAGCGAGGCCGCCCGTGCGGAATTAATGGCAGCTGAGTCGAGCCGCGAAACGGTGCGTCTGACCCTCACCGCGGATGTGGCGCGAAACTATTTCGGCCTGTTGGCCGCCGACCAACGCGAAGCAGTGCTGCGCCGCACCGTAGATGCGCGTAATGAAACTCTCGGTCTTATACGCTTACGCCTTTCTGGTGGGGTGGCTTCGCAATTCGATTTGGACTTGGCCCAAGCCGAAGAAGCGGAGGCGCGCATCCTGCTTGCGGGGGTAGCGCTTGCCCGCGAACAACAAGAGGCGACCCTCGCAGTATTATTGGGACGATCGCCTCGCGCGGTGATGAGTGGGGCGATCTCACGCGAATTAGTTGCCATGCCTACGCCTACATTGGCCGTACCGGCGGGGTTGCCGTCGGAACTATTGTTACGTCGTCCTGACATACGCGTTGCCGAACAAAAGCTCATCGCCGAAAATGCCCGCATTGGCGCGGTGCGTGCCCAAGTCTTTCCCGCTATAACGCTCACCGCCTTTCTCGGCAGTGAGAGCGCCACATTGTCCGATTTGTTTTCCGGCCCCGCCGGCATCTACCAATTTGCAAGCAACCTAATCCAGCCGCTGCTCAACGCCGGTCGTCTCAAGCACGCCCAAGCCGCTGCTCAAGCGCGCCGCGATCAAGCCTTAGCCTCTTACCAACTGGCCGTGGCCAATGCCTTTTTGCCAATGAAATATAAAATATTTATTAATTTTATCATTTCGTTCCGTCCCTCTTACAG
>JANPPH010000118.1:0-10372 GCA_031428395.1 Gammaproteobacteria bacterium | reverse complement strand
TGATGTACAACGAAGGCAATTTTATCGAGGCGACCGAAGAAACCCCGTACTTTCAAATTGGTGAAACCAAATATGGAAAACCAATTATCGATCGCGTCATTCTGGCGAAAACACCCTTGATGGACGCGATAAAATGTGTATTGGTATCGTTTGACTCTACTATGCGTAGCAATATTGCGGTTGGACTGCCGATTGATCTGGCATGCTACACTCGCGATAGTTTACATTTGGATCGCGTACACCACATCACTGAAAGCGACCGTTATTTTTCCCTGATTAGCCAAGGCTGGAGTGAAGGTTTGCGTAGGGTATTCGCCTCGCTACCTGACCCTGACTGGGAAACCCAGGCAGAGCTCTGTGATCGCCCATCTTTGCCCCGATTATGACGATACGCGTTGCGCTGCATCATAACAGCCGTTATTGCTTCGATCGCCCGGTCAAAGTGTTTCCTCATGAAATCCGGCTTAAACCGGCGGCGCACAGCCGTACTCCGATTTCAGCTTATTCGCTCACGGTGCATCCGCCCAAACATTTTATTCACTGGCAGCAAGATGCTTACGGCAATTTTGTCGCCCGAGTAACTTTTCCCGAGCCTATACGACAACTCGATGTCAGAGTGGACTTGGTAGCGGACATGACCGTGATCAACCCCTTTGATTTTTTTGTTGAGCCGTGGGCGGAATCGTACCCTTTTCAATACCCGGCTGAGTTAGCGGCTGAGTTGATGCCTTTTTTACAGACTGAGCGCGCGAGCCCGGCGTTTGCTCAATGGCTCTTTGATTTCAATTGTACTTTGCCTGCAAGTATTGGCATCACCAATTTTCTAGTACACATTAATCAACGCATCCAGCATACCGTCTCTTATCTCATTCGCATGGAACCTGGCGTACAAAGCTGCGAAGAAACGCTTACTAAAAAATCCGGCTCCTGCCGCGATAGCGCTTGGTTGCTGGTACAAGTATTACGCCATTTAGGCATTGCTTCGCGCTTTGTCTCGGGTTATCTGATCCAGCTAGCCGCCGATGAGAAACCGCTCGACGGCCGCGCCGGGCCTAACGTCGATTTCACTGATTTGCATGCATGGTGCGAAGCCTATATACCCGGTGCTGGCTGGGTCGGATTAGACGCCACCTCGGGCTTGCTCGCGGGCGAAGGCCATATCCCACTGGCGGCCTCGGCACAACCTGCGTCGGCCGCGGCCATTAATGGCCTAACCGGAATCTGCGAATCGACACTCGATGTGACCATGACCGTTGCACGTATTCACGAAGACCCGCGCGTGACTAAACCGTATACCGATTCACAGTGGCAGGCGGCACACGCGCTCGGATTGCAGATTGATGCCGAACTTAAACAGGGTGACGTGCGCCTCACCCAAGGTGGCGAACCAACCTTTGTCGCGGTCGACAATATGGATGGTGCCGAGTGGAACATAGCCGCGTTGGGCGAGGAAAAATGGACGCTTGCCAATGCCCTAGTTCGCCGCCTGCAAGCGCGCTTTACCCGCAGTAGCGTGTTGCACTTTGGCCAGGGTAAATGGTACCCAGGCGAGCCGATGCCGCGCTGGGCCTTAACAGTTTACTGGCGGGCGGATGGCGTTCCGCTCTGGCGCAATCCGGCGCTAGTTGCCGAAGAGAGCGAGACCATCAGCGCCGTGAAGTTGAAACGCTTCGCGATCCAACTTGCGCGACAGCTTGGGCTTAACCCGGGGTACCTTATCCCAGCGTATGAAGACCCATGGCGGGCAGCGGACGTTGAAAGCCGCTTGCCCGTTAATCTCGACCCACACGCGGTAGACCTCACTCAGTCTTATATGCGTAATTGCCTTGCCAAACAATTACGTTCTGGATTGGCGGAGATCGTGGGTTATGTGTTGCCGCTCAAAGCCGGTACCGCCGCTGCACCGCAGTGGCGTTCTAGTCGCTGGCCGCTGCGCCAGGATCGATTGTATTTAGTGGCGGGTGATTCGGCGCTGGGTTATCGACTACCGTTAGACAGTTTACCGTGGCAGGCACCGGAGGATTTTGAACTCGAATTACCTGACGATCCGTTTGCCGAGCGTGCGCCGCTACTGGAATTTCCACTCATCCCAGGGGCAGCCGCGGTCGACGACATCAACGAAACGCCAAACGAGCGCGAAGTAATCCATACTGCGCTGGCGCTGCAAGTGCGCGATGGCATATTGCACGTTTGTCTGCCGCCGACCACCACCGTGGAAGCCTGGCTGGTACTGGTCGCTACGATCGAGCAGTGTGCCGCGGCCCTGAGCCAGCCCATCCGCTTGGAAGGCTACGCACCGCCACGTGACCCGCGCCTGCTGTCATTGTCGGTCACGCCCGACCCGGGTGTCATTGAGGTGAATATTCATCCTGCTGCTGACTGGCCAAGCTTGGTGGAAAACACCCGGACACTTTATGAAGACGCACGCCAAACTCGCCTCGGCAGCGAGAAATTCATGCTTGATGGTCGCCACACCGGCACCGGCGGCGGCAATCACGTCACGCTGGGAGGCGCAACTGCGGCGGATAGCCCGTTCCTGCGTCGACCACATTTATTGAAAAGCCTGATCGCTTACTGGCAACAACATCCCGCTATGTCGTACCTATTTTCCGGGCAGTTCATCGGCCCCACCAGTCAGGCCCCGCGCGTCGATGAGGCGCGCGATGACAATCTTTACGAACTAGAAATTGCGTTCCAACAAATGGATGCGAAATTCAACTCGGCAGACGAATGTGATCAGCCGTGGCTTGTGGATAGGCTATTGCGCAACTTATTGATTGACCTGACTGGCAACACTCACCGCGCCGAGTTCTGTATCGACAAGCTCTACGCGCCGGATTCCGCTACCGGGCGGCTGGGACTCGTGGAGTTGCGCGCGTTCGAGATGCCGCCGCATTACCGCATGAGTCTAGTGCAATCACTATTGCTCCGGGCGCTGCTGGCCCGCTTTTGGAAAACGCCTTATCAAGGCAAGCTAGTGTATTGGGATACCGCGCTGCACGACCGTTTCATGCTGCCGCATTTTATTGAGCAAGACATTCGAGACATTAGTCGCGATTTGCGCACGGCGGGCTATGCCTTCGACGATGCCTGGTTCGCACCGTTCATTGAATTTCGCTTCCCACGCTATGGCAGTATCGCCCATCAAGGCATACAGTTGGAGCTACGCCAGGCCATTGAGCCGTGGCATGTACTGGGTGAAGAAATAGCGACTGGCGGCATGGCGCGTTATGTGGATTCATCAGTGGAACGCCTACAAGTAAAAGTAAATGGCATGACTGACAGCCGCCACCAAGTGGCATGCAATGGCCGTCCGTTGCCCCTGCATCCTACCGGCGTGCCCGGAGAGTTCGTCGCCGCAGTGCGCTTCAAAGCATGGGCGCCGCCGTCTGCATTGCACCCCGCCATTGGCGTCCACGCACCGTTGGTATTTGATATAGTGGACACTTGGAACGGCCGTGCCATTGGCGGTTGCACCTATCACGTCAGCCACCCCGGTGGCCGCAATTACGATTCTTTTCCCGTCAACGCCAATGAGGCTGAAGCACGCCGTCGCGCGCGTTTTTGGGACCACGGCCACAGCCCAGGGACGATGGTCATCGCAGCCGAAGCACTGAATCCGCGTTTTCCGATGACGCTTGATTTGCGCCGGCAAGCCAGATAGGGCGGCAATAGCTATGCTCAGATCAACCAATCAGCCGCGTTTTGGAGACAAGCAAAACTCCCCGTTCTTTGAAGAGTATCTACCGCGTCTGTTGGAAGCGCGCGACCGCAGTGGCTTAACTGAAATGATCGGCGGCATTGAGGCGCTGATGATTACTGTGGAACCGGATAATGCGCTCGAATACATTGCGGAGCTGGCGCTGATGACGCCGTATCATTATCTGGTCACACTCGACAGCCCCAAACACTTCACCCATGTGCTGCGCATTGATATGGATGCGCCCGACATCCTACTGCGCGAGGTAAAAGACTCAGGCTACAATGATATTTTTCGCAGCTTGAATGAATTGTATCCGGTCGGCGCACGACGTCCACACAGTCGATATCTAGGCGAGATTCTGTTCACATCAAACCGCCACGAGGTCGTAGCGCTGCAACAACAGCGCGAGTTCCGATTCTTTCCGATCGGCCAACTCGCCGAACTGGATTTGCCGTTAAATGTAAGCCTATCCAAGCCGTCACCTTATACGCAAAACATAGTCGGCTATATGGAGCGCGCGGCCGATGGCATTCGCGTTTATCAGCATGGCAAATGCGTTGTTCTTAGCAGTATGCAGGCGGCCTACGAACGAGGCAAGGAGATGCAAGAACGCATCGGCATCAAAGATTTGATACTCCCCATCGACCATCTTGCCACGCGCGTTTACAGTCAAAACCGCGAGCCGGCGTTGCTCGAATACCTGGCGCTGTCGAGCTATTACTACTGGGGTAGTTACGACATCAGCGATCAGAACTCGTCCACCAATGTCACCAAAAACGTACGCGGCGTACCTGAATCTGCCAGCCCGGCTAAAGTGTTCACCGCCAACAATCACCCCTATTGCGTCAACCACCTGGATAAACTGCCCAGCCCCACTGAAACCTTCGTGCGCAACTACGGTCCGCGCATGCATCACATGGCACTCGCGGTGAGAGATGGCCAACATGACGGCAAGGAGTATATCGATGTCGTTGTAGATGCCATCGCTGCCCAGGGCAAGGGTTTTTTGCTCGACACCGTTGGCTCACGCGAAGAAGGGCTCAAGCAAATCTTTTCCTCGGCGTCAGAGTTTTCCTCGCTGATCATCGAATACGTACAGCGCTTTGGCGATTTCAAAGGCTTCTTCGCCCGCGACAATGTAGCACAACTGACGTTTGCAGCAGGGCAGGAGGAAGGCGTACGCCCTCGCGAAAGTTAAGCGCCACTTTTATAACAAGATCTGGCCCTTCACTTCACTATATAAATAAATGCGAGGCCAACATGGTCAGGTTAAAATTTGACATAGAACTTAGCTACGAAATCGCCGACTACAGCAGTGATTTCATTTTCAACATTCATGCAGCGCAAACGCCTCATCAGTCATTAGTCAGTGAGCAACTTCATCTCAGCCAGCCGCTAACACCCGTGATCTACACTGATTCGACGTATGGTGCTCGCTACATGCGATTAAAAGCCGCCACTGGCTCGTTGACTGTACGCTACGCCGCAACAGTTGATATCGCGCACTATTTCGAGTCGCCAGAAAATCTCTCCGAAGTACCGATTTCACAACTGCCCTCCGACGTGCTGCCTTATATTTATCCAAGTCGCTACTGCCAGTCTGACCGCATGGGTAGGCTAGCAACGTGGGAATTCGCGCATTTCCAACCGGGCTATCAACGGGTACAGGCGATACAAGATTGGGTGCGTCGACGCACGTCGTTTTTGCCGGGAAGCTCTAACAGCAATACCTCTGCGACAGATACGCTCATCGATCAGGCTGGAGTCTGCCGCGACTTCGCCCATTTGATGATAGCGTTGTGCCGAGCGATGAATATTCCTGCGCGCTTCGTCACCGGAATTAACTATGGCATAAACCCTAAAGCCGGACCGATTGATTTTCATGCCTACGTCGAAGTCTTTCTCAGCTACCGTTGGTGCTGTTTCGATCCCAGCGGCATCTCTCCACCGATGGGCCTAGTCAGACTCGGCACTGGACGAGACGCCGCCGACACCTCATTCGCCACAGTCTTCGGCGCAGTCACCTCATTCGCACCAGCAATCAACATCGTGGCACGAGACGACCCCGCCAACGGCTTCGTGGTGCCACACCATCGCACGGAAGCTGTGTCGATGTAGTTGGATAACTTAAGAAACCCTAAGACGTCAGCAGTCTGACCAGCATGAAATAGGACGTTACATCTACATACCGTAAAGTCCAGACACCTGCTTAATTGATTGAAAAGTTAGGCATGACCGAGCGACCTTGCGAGGCTAACGGCTGGACGCGCAGCTCGCGGGCCGTACGCCCGAGTGATTGCCGAAAAGGCACCGCCGCCCAACGTCGGCGAATTTTCATCACCAACGGTCTGAGAGCGTGCGCGTATTGGAAGAAGATTTTGGCCTGCACACAGTCTGGACAGCGTCCCTCCTATCGACCCATTGGTGCAATGAAGCTTACATTGTGCTGTTGTTGTTCATTTCACCGGGTTAAGCTCATGTAGAGCAGGGGCAGTTTCTCCGGTAGCCGTTTCACATGATCCACTACCATGTAATTTTTCGCGCCGAAAATGCGCGAGACATATTGATCGGCACCCGGATCGAGGCTCAAGCAATAGGTGGCGATACCACTACGCATTAGCTCTTCGACCGATTTTTTGGCGTCGAATCGAAGATACTGCGGGTCGCGCACATCGTTATCAGCAGGTTCGCCATCGGTTACCACCAGCAATAATTTCTTGTGGCTGGGCTGGCGCCTCAGAATCGAGCCGGCATGGCGTATCGCAGCACCCATGCGCGTAGACAGCGCCCCGCGCATGCCCGCTAGCCGGGCTTTGGCTTTTTCGTTATAAGGCGCGTCAAAATCTTTAAAGCGGAAATATTCGACATCGTGGCGGCCATTCGAATCGAAGCCGTGGAGGGCGAAAGGGTCGCCGATTTTATCCAGCGCATCCGCCAGCAGCACCGTGGCCTCGCGCGCTAGTTGTAGTACGGTATTGTCTGAACCTCGTACCGGGTCATTGGTGGATTCGGATAGGTCGATCAGCAACAGCACCGACAGGTCGCGCACCTTGCGCACGTTGCGTATCATTATGCGCGGATCAGGCTGCTCGCCCATACGAATTTGGATCATGGCGTGAATCGCCGCATTCAAATCTATCTCGTCGCCATCCTCCTGTTTGCGTAGGCGCTGCACACCTTGGGGCTGCATGCCCTCGATCAGGAATTTGAGACGGCTGATAATTGGCTTGTGCTTGACCACGATCTCGTCGATGATTGAGGCATCGCCGGGCTTGGCTCGTTTCTCCAAAACGGTGCACCAACCCGGCCGCTCCAATTGCATTTGGTAGTCCCACTCTGGGTAGTGATAGGGTTGCGGTGGCGGCTCACGGCCCTCTTGCTGATTGACGCTAGTGCTTTCCTCATCGCGGAAAAACTCGCTTGGCAACACCCAAATTTCTCCAGCATCATCGCCCGCGCCGGGCACGTCTAACGTGTTTAGCATTTCCATCAGGCTGGCGTATTTGCGCACTTGCTGCACGCGCATGCCCGCCACGACTTGACCGGCCTCAAGCAAATCTGCGAATTCCCACAGGTAGCGGTTGTCATCGCGATACAAAATGTCCGGTACATCGTTTACGGCTGAATACACCATACCCAGCGCCAATAGCTCAGCGCTAAGTTGTAGCCCGATATCACGCGACATTTGCGTAGATTGCAGATGCGATGGATGATCATTAAACGCTTGGCGGCCCAGCATCACCCAGGGATGATCGTCCCGGTAGTCTGGGTCTAACCAGGCGTGCGCTAAGCGCGCCATCAGTGCGCCTGTTGATTCACCCATAGCGGGTGTTGCTGCGTGCAGCGGTAACCAAGTTTGCTGCAGGCCGGGAAAGTGCTTAAGCGCCAATGCTTCTACCCGAGCATCCTCAGCCAAGCCAATCAGTGCCATTTGCAAGGCAGACAGTCCCGTATTGTCAAACTGCGTGGTGGTGTAAACCGCATGGCAGGCGGCATGGGCGGCAGCAGCCCGATACAACTCCAGCCCACTGCAGGCGGGATGGTCGTCATAGGCGTCGGGCAAATGCACGATAAAACCTTCGATATAGGGCCGGTAGCCTTCACGCCGTTCAAAATCGCCGCTGGTGGGGCGCATGTAAAAATCACGCGCCCATAGTGCGCGTAGATACATGCCAATGCGCCGCTGTACATCGATAAATAAGGTACCCTTGCGCTCTTTTTGCAGCACACCCAGCGATTCCGGGCTTTGTAGGCTGAAATAAAGTTGCTGCGCATCGAAATCGGTTTTGTGCGCTTGCGCGCCCCACAGCGCCCAGCGCCGCAATCCGCCCAGGGTCAACTGACTCAGTAGCGTGCCGAGCTGATCCAGCATCGGCCGTACACTACGCGGCGCCTGCGCCAGCAAGGTATCGAGCAAGTGGAGATAACTGCGAAATAATTCCAGATCGCCGAGCCGTGCAGCGGCTACCGGGCTGGAAGAAAAAATCAACGAAATGACGGTGGCGCTGGTCTTGGAATACATCTTGATGGCGGTGCTCAAGAGATCGCTCACGGCGTCTTCGCCGATTTCGTGCGCTACCGCCGGTGCGCTTTGAATAAAGCTCACCACCAAATCCGTACCTCGGCCCAAGGATTTTAAGCCCGCCGCGCCGCTCAGATAAGCTTCCAGGCCACGTGGACTAAATACCCGCGTCGCTTCTGTCCAGGAAGCACGCAGCACTTCAGCCGCGTGATCCCCAAGATCGTCGAGAATGTGTTGGTATTTCTCGAGTTCTATCGCCATCAACCCGCTCCACGAACCAGATTAAAAAAACGTCGTTACCGCCGCATCCAAGGCATCACGCATATCCGGGTCATCGGTAATTGGGCGCACCAGGGCTACGCGGCAAGCAGCGATAGGGTTGACCTTTTTGGCGATGAGCGAGCCTGCGTAGACCAGCATGCGGGTTGAGATGCCTTCATCCAAACCGTGGCCTTTAAGGTTGCGCGCGCGTTCGGCGATGTTCACCAGCTTGCCGGCAACGTCACTGCTCACGCCGGTTTCGTGCGCCACGATTTCGGTTTCGATAGCGTGCGTGGGGTAATTAAAATCCAGTGCGCCAAAGCGCTGTTTAGTTGACTGCTTCAAATCCTTCATCAGGCTTTGATAGCCAGGGTTATACGAAATCACGATCTGGAAATCGGCATGCGCTTGCACCAGCTCGCCTTTTTTTTCCAACGGCAACATGCGGCGATTATCGGTGAGCGGGTGTATCACTACGGTGGTGTCTTGGCGCGCTTCCACCACTTCATCCAGATAACAAATCGCACCATGCCGCGCGGCCAGTGCAAGTGGGCCGTCCTGCCAGCGCGTCCCGGAAGCGTCGAGCAGGAAGCGGCCCACCAAATCGGAAGCAGTCATGTCTTCGTTGCAGGCCACGGTGATCAAGGGTTTTTTGAGTTTCCACGCCATGTATTCGACGAAGCGCGTCTTGCCGCAGCCAGTCGGGCCTTTTAGCATCATCGGCATGCGTACCGAATAGGCGGCTTCGTACAATTCCACTTCATCGCCAACGGCCCGGTAGTAGGGCTCTTTACGAATGTGGTACTGTTCCAATTCATCTAGCATCGCTTCAATCCTCTTATTTCCGCGACACTGGCTTAGTCGGGCCAAATACGGCGCGGATGCAGAATATCCAAACTGTTTTCAGTCACGGTGCGCGGCGCGACCGGCTTGGCCGTTTCGCTGGCCGGTGCTGGTTTGGCCGCTTGTTTTGTCACCGGCGTGGTTGCACCACCTTTAGTGGCAGTTTTGTGTTCGCCTTGTTCGCGCTGCGATTTAACTTGACGCACGCCGTTTGCGAGCTTAGATCCCGTTTTCTTTATCGACATAAGGCCTCCTCAATAATTGCCTCGATATCCGCTACCGCGTGTAGCCCGCGGCTACCCAGTGCATACACGCTGACACCTTCGACTGCCGCGCTGCGATAAGCCGCGCGTCGCTGTAAGTTAGCCTGCAATAGCGGCACATCGAATTCAGCCATTGCTTGTTGCATGACGCGAGACAAAGCATTGCGAGTCTCTACCTGATTCAGCACCAAGTAGGCTTGCAATGCCTTGTTTTTTTGCTGGGCCTGACTCACTAACTCTGCTATGCCTACGCTTGCCCATAAATCCAGTGGTGAGGGCAGCACAGGGATTAGCACGAGATCGGCCGAGGCCATCACCGCATCAATGACCGGGCCTTGCACCGTTGGTGGGCAATCCACCACCACATAGCGATGGTTCCGTTTCAGCCGGGCAATCGCTATGGCGGGGGAGTCGCCGATTTGCGTTGCAGCAGGTAGCGCGTTCTTACCTCTATCCATCGCAATCCACTGACTGATGGAGCGTTGCGGATCGGCATCTACCACGGCAGTCGGTGCACGCTGGGCGAGACCGGCTGCGAGATTGAGCGCCAGCGTGGTTTTGCCGGTGCCGCCTTTCTGATTGATCACCGCGATCACGCTGTTAGCCATATCGCTCCCTTCACCCGCCCGATTAAACCCAGATTTTCCATTAGCACTCTACTGCGGCCGCACAACGCACTGAATCTGCGCGAGAAAAGATGAAAAACAGTCTGTCACCGTAGAGTGACTACGCCTCCGACTGTTTTTCTTCTTTTCTCGCCCCTCTTCAGCACCTTGCGCA
>JANPPH010000117.1:0-2449 GCA_031428395.1 Gammaproteobacteria bacterium | reverse complement strand
CTGCCACAGGAGTCTCCAATCACGTCTAATTAAATATCAACCAAAGCCCTGGAACGCAACTTAACAACATGAAAATATGAAAACTTTTATAATTCTCTAGATTCGTCGGTTGCTTAAACCTAAAAAAGGCAGTTGGAACCTACTGCGGACGCTTAATATGCTGAATCTGCAAGATTTTTTTGTTAAATTTTGGCTCACCGTAGGGGTGACTACGGCTTCGCCAAAATTTAACGAAAAAATCTTCCATCTTCAACATCTTAAGCGCCCTCGCTACGTTTCCAACTGCCTTTTTTAGGTTAAATTGATCAGCCTTCAGGTGCCGCTTTTAGTTTATGGTCATTTCTGGGTTATCGTCCAACTGAGAGTATCGGCAAATTTTGCAGGGTTCTAAAGACGGCAAAGAAATTATGTTGGGTGGTATTGCACAAGAGCGATGCGGTTGCGCAATCGACCAATGGCTTCAATTTCACATTCCACGCTGTCTCCGGAGCTCAGGAATTCGGGCGGCGTGCGAGCAAAACCCACGCCGCTTGGAGTGCCGGTGGCAATTATATCGCCAGGTTCTAAAGTTAAGGAGCGGGATAACAGCGCGATAATTTGCGCCACGGAAAAAATTTGGGCTTGCGTGGTGGACGATTGCTTGAGCACGCCGTTGACCCAAGTGCGTAGGCTAAGGGATTGCGGGTTGGGAATTTCGTCCGCAGTAACGATACAAGGGCCCATTGGGCAGGTGCCATCGAGACTTTTGCCGAGAAAGTATTGTTTATGGCGAAATTGAATGTCGCGAGCAGATACATCGTTGATAACGGTATAACCAAAGACATAGTCGAGCGCATTATGTTCCTCAATATGTCGTCCGCCGCGACCAATGACCACTGCCAATTCGACTTCCCAATCGAGTTGGGTTGTGATGTGGGGATCTAAAGGGATATCATCGAAAGGCCCTGTCACACTGGTAACGGCTTTTGTGAAGACAACGGGGTGTTGCGGGATCTCGACTTTTTTGCCCTGCGCGGCGTAAGACTCTTGGGCATGGCCGGCGTAGTTAAGGCCTAAACAAATAACGTTTTTTCGCGGCCGCGGAATCGGTGCTAGTACATGAACTTCGGCCTCCGGAACGCGACAACTATCGGGCGCAGATTTAACCCAGAGGGCAAGCTCAGACATGAGTACGGCGCCGCCGTCGATGATGTCGAGCATAGAGTGAGGCCAAGGCATCGCTAACGCGGGTAGATAAATGTGTGTACCTTGTATTACACCAACGTGCAGTGTACCCAGGTATTTACAAGTCATTAGGCGCATTGGGCGAATTCCACGAGTTTTGACCAAGCCCGATTTGGCAACGGCAACACTAAGAGCCTACACTAATTAGCTAAGGTCAGGGGGCGAGCGAATTTGAAGAAAATAGTACAGGGAGGCGGGTGCATAAAAATTATTGTTACGAGTTACTTTGGTTATGCGACCCAAAATAAGGGAGTTTCAAAAAATGAGAAAATATGTGCGCCACCCATCTGACATTCCGATTGAATTCGACGTGAAAGAAATGACGCGTGAAGGGCGCGATTGCATGAACAACGTGAGCTTGGGCGGACTGTCGTTTAAATCTCACAACGAAGTGGGTGTCGGCACGACGGTCGCTATCCGAATTCGTTTTGTCAAACCGCCCTTTGAAGCGGCGGCTCGTGTTACGTGGTGTGAACGCACTGGCGATCAATTTGACGTTGGCGTGGCCTTTACCGATCAAGAAGACCTGTATCGAATGCGCATGGTTGAACAGGTTTGCTACATCGAGCAATATAAAAAAGATGTGCTGCGTCAGGAAGGTCGGCAACTTAGTGGCGAAGAAGCGGCATTGGAGTGGATAAGCAAATATGCGCGGGAATTCCCGAGCATGGGTTTGGATAGTTAAGTGCGATAAATGCGCTAGCGCTTTAAAATTGCCAGATCTCACCTATGGTTCAACCCAGATTTTCCATTAGCCTCGTAGCGAGGGTGCGCAAGGTGCTGAAGAGGGGCGAGAAAAGAAGAAAAACAGTCGGAGGCGTAGTCACTCTACGGTGACAGATTGTTTTGCATCTTTTCTCGCGCAGATTCAGTGCGTTGTGCGGCCGCAGTAGAGCGCTAATGGAAAATCTGGGTTTAATGTAGGTTTTTCTGCGCCAAAAAAGATTCAAGGAGGAAATGGATTGTCTTCTGTAATACAAGCAAGGCCAACAATGGAAGGGATGTCGTGGAAATGGCAGCTTTCGCACCTCGATTATCAAAAAGTTCGCAACACTACGCTGCGTTTGTGTGAACCTTTATGTCAGGACGATTATGGGGTGCAAACCATAGCTGAAGTGAGCCCACCTAAATGGCATTTGGCCCATACTAGCTGGTTTTTTGAAACATTTTTGCTGCAACCATTCTATCCTGATTACCAGCCTTTTCATCCGCGCTACGGCTATTT
>JANPPH010000116.1:0-3418 GCA_031428395.1 Gammaproteobacteria bacterium | reverse complement strand
AGCACAGCAGCGCTTAAAGCAGCATTACTCAACTCAGTAGATCGTGTTGCAGCGCTCAATGGCCGTGTCCTCTCGGGTGGTAGAGTCAACGCCTTCACCGCTTTACGTAGCCTAGCCACAACCGTGGCCCTCTCCCCTAACGCTGTAACGCTTGCCGCGGGAGGACGTCAGCAATTTGTGCCCAGCGGCGGCGGTGGCGTTTATACCTGGACGGTTAGCAATCCGGCCGTGGGCAGCATCGCCAATACCGGACTATTTGTTGCCAATGCCGCCGGTACGACCAATGTCGTCGTGACTGACAACGCGGGCCGCAGCACGACAGCGGTCGTCACTGTTACCACGCTTACCATTACACCTGCCACGGGGCAAGTGGGCGTGAATCAGACCTTGCAAATTAGTGCATCGGGTGGCGCGGCCCCTTATACCTGGATTTCCAATAATCCAACCGTCGCGAGCGTTGGCGCCGCCACAGGTTTGGTCACGGGCCTTGCACCGGGAACAGTGACATTTACGGTTCGCTCCGCAACGAATGTGACCTTAACGAGCGGCACAGTGACTGTCGTGTCAACCGCAACAGCGGTAAACGTCGCTCCGGCTACGCGGGCGCTAGGTAAAGGCACCTCGGCGCAATTAACGGCGAGCGGCGGCACCCCCCCTTACACCTGGACCGCCGCTAATACTGCTGTTGCGACGATAAGCGCTTCAGGCTTAGTCACTGCCGTTGCTCCTGGCGCGACGGCTGTCATCGCGACGGATAGCGCGGGTGTCAGCGCCAGTAGCGCTATCCAAGTCCGTGACATCCTGGTACAGGCCACCACGCAAGCAACCTCTATTCCTGTCGGTTCCAGCGTTCAGTTGGTAGCAACGGGAGGCGTGGCGCCCTATACCTGGAGCGTTAGTTCCACGGCTATTGCGAGCATCAGCGCGGTGGGAATAATTGCGGCTTCGGCTCCAGGAAGCGTTACTGTTACGGCGACGGATTCAGGTGGCGTTAGCGGATCAATGACACTCGCTGTTGCTAGCGCGAACAGCGTACTCAATGTCACGCCTCGAACGGTCAATGTACCCTCGCGCTGGTGGGTAAGGTTCTCAGCCACCGGTGGCACATCACCCTATAGTTGGAGCGTCAGCGATACGGCTGCGGGCACAATTGATGCGACAACGGGTTGGTTCCGCGCCAGTGCCGTGGTAGGCACTTCCACCACAGTTCTGGTCACGGACGCCAACGGCAACTTAGGTCAAGCAACACCCATTAATGTTATTGCCGCACCGTAGTTAACTATCGTTAAACCCAGATTTTCCATTGGCCTCGTAGCGAGGGTGCGCAAGGTGCTGAAGAGGGGCGAGAAGAGAAGAAAAACAGTCGGAGGCGTAGTCACTCTACGGTGACACACCGTTTTTCTTCTTTTCTCGCGCAGATTCAGTGCGTTGTGCGGCCGCAGTAGAGTGCTAATGTAAAATCTGGTTAAAAACTAAACCGCCAATCAACTTAGCTGAGTTGATGGGCGCTGACTGTAACTTCGCGCTCCCCCGGACATCAATCCGAATGCGGCTACGTCGCTTTACTAAGCCCGTGCGATTTTCTTCAGTGCACCCTCTACATCTTTAAACGGCATATAATTCGGATTGAAGAATTGCGTCGCGACCTCATCGGCAAAGAATCTTCCAGTGGTTGTTAGCCACACATGAGTTAGATCTTCTTGCAACAAACCGATATCTTTTAAACTGTTAATTTCCTTTCCAAAACAGGCCATTAAATCGGCGCCAGTATGGGCTGCAAAATCCTGTTTACTCACTTTCATGTTTTTTAACGGCAATATAAAACTACGGCGTAGTTCATCGTCACGGGTACGGATTTTGCCTCGATTGATGGCCACTTTGCCTTGGTCAATCAAACCATAGTATTGCTCCAAACTCTGATCGCCAACGTTCAAGGCAAATACGCCGCGTAGGTTCGACCATGACGATACGCCCACGCCTGCCACATCGGCTAAATCACAACACCAATCGCGCAAATAATGCGAGATATCATCCGGCTTACGCGCAAAAATACGTGTTTGTTGTTCTTCATAGCCAAAGTGTTTGGAGATCAAAATACCGAGATATTTCATCAAAAAAACTTCTTCGGTCTCGGGGAAACGCTCAGGTTTTTTGCTATATTGCGAAATGATATTACCAGGGCGATCACCGTGTTGGGTGACGCGCAAGCGGTATAATTGCCAGCCTTCTATATCGAGGGAGACAGTTTTTAACATATTGGCTATCCACTGCTCGGCACTCTGGTTGGGGTAGCCATAAATTAAATCGATAAAAATGTTATCGATACCTGCCTTACGAATTTGTGCGATCGCGGCCTCGGTATCGTTGGCCGTGTGCACCCGCCCCATATAGGCAAGAATCGGATCATCGAAAGATTGTACGCCCATGCTGATCCGATTCACGCCGTACTGTTTCATGATCTTGAGTTTTTCCAAACCCTCATCGCCCAATAACGTGGTCGGTTCAGCCTCCATGGTGAGTTGCGTGCAAGCGCTCAAATCAAAGTGCTGAGTTAAAGCACGCAAAAAGCGCTCCATTTGGCGTGGCGAAAGATACGTTGGCGTGCCACCACCAACGAGAACTGACCTGGCGGGTATGGCTTCGATGCCCATATTGCGCTTGTAGTGAATCATTTCTCGTTCTAGATAATCGAGGTAATCATCGACTTCTTCGGCGCGGCTTTTAGTTTTGGTAATCCAATGACAAAACGTGCAGCGCGAGGGACAGAATGGGATGTGTAAGTAGGCAATAGTGGTATTTGCCTGACGCTCAGAAAACTTAGCAAAAAGCGGTTCCTGGTCCATATCGGAATACATGGTCAAAGGCGGGTACGCGATAACCGGGAAGAATTTTTTGCCCCGTTCAGGCAGAATGCCGCTATCTCTCAATTCTTCTATACCGAGCGTCGCCATCTCGTTTTTAGCAAGCGCAATCCAATCCTGCACATTCATAAACAAGCACCTTTAGTGTCGAAAAAAAAGTCGCGGCCGTAGAAATGCCAACCGACATTTAATGTATCAACGGTCGAAAAGGCATTTCCTTGAGTCGCCTGAGGTTCTAACTAGGTGCGGGACAGGGCTTTAATACAGAGGTTGGACTATTTTTTTTATACCGACTGGAGAAACGATTCTTCCTTTAGGGTGGTTACCAAATCAGAGACAAGTTCACCATACCCGTGATCGCGTTTGAGTGCAAGCACATCGCGTGGGCGAGGAAAATTGACGGATGTTATGGCCTTTAATTTTCCTGGGTGAGCGGTCAATACCATTATCCGGTCGGCCAGGCAAACGGCCTCGTCTATGTCATGGGTAACGAAGATAACAGTCTTGCCCGTCTCCTGCCAAATTTGCAATAGCATCTGCTGCAACTGCCAGCGCGC
>JANPPH010000115.1:0-3138 GCA_031428395.1 Gammaproteobacteria bacterium | reverse complement strand
TCAATTACGACCGCGATAATTCACCCTTCGCTGGACGACGTCGAATAAAACTGAGCCCCGCAACGCCGAGTCCCAGCAACGCTAAGGTTGCTGCTTCGGGAATGGTTTGTACTGCGCCGAAGCTGGAGCCAACAATCGGATTGGGTGCATTCGAAGTACTCAATGGCGTGTTGCCAACCGGTAAGGTCGTGCCAGGTGATGAAATCCTGTCTAGCTCTTTTGGGATATCCTCGATCAGTTCATCTACAACTGGCGCGCTGACATACAACACTGGATCACTGAGTGTTGTGGGATCTTTAGCAGCCTTATCAGGATCGTATTTGGGGCTCGCGCGTCTTGGATAGTTTACGTCCGGAAAACCCTTGCCATCAATCCCAAAACGAGTCGGAGCGTCGTTCCGCGCATCTAATTGCTTCGCTTCGTTCAACGGCACTGCAAAACCCTTAGAGCCAGAATTGAATGCACCTAAACCCTGCACCGACCGGTCGCCAGTAGCGTCAAATGAATCGTTGCTGGTTTGGAAGTCCTGCTGAATGCCACTTATGAACGCTGCAATAGGATCCAGCTTGCCACTGTCGAAAACTGTCGGGCCGGTTGCAATCGGCGCACCGGACTTGAATTCAAAGTCTCGGCTAGATACAAACTGCTTCACTACCGCGGTGCTCTCCACCATAAAATCCTGAACCCAATTGCGAAACGGGGCAGCCGATGCCGTGGTAACACCATAGAACACACCGATCGCACTCGAGTACAAAATTAAAGCTATTTTATATTTCTGCATGACATACGCTCCTTAAAGGATCTTGCTTAAAATTATTAAGCACATGCCTGCTGCAAGATTTTTCGCAGAGCCTGCTATTTATTCGAATTCAACTTGCTTCTCTTAAAACCACCAGCACAAGTGCGTGGTATAAATCTGATACCGCTAAATTAAAAACTTATGGAAAGTCTGTAAAAGTTCGTCATCCCCGCGCACGCGGGGATCCAGGATTTGAAAACACCTGTCAAATCAACACTGGGCTGGATGCCCGTTTTAACGGACATGACGATGGCGGGACTTTTGCAGGCCATCCTTAGCCCCAGATCAACGGCTTCACCTTGAGCCGGTTCTCAACCATCTTGACCCCTGCGACAGCGCTCGCTATTTGTGAGGCTCTATCACGACTCGCCTGCGAATCGATGGTGCCCGTGAGCATCACCATTTGATCCACGGTCTCTACCTGGATTTCCAGCACCTGGAGTCCGAGTTCCACTGAGATTGCCGATCGAACTTTACTGGTCATCGCTGCATCGTCGACGCTATTGCCGGTGAGCATCGTCTGCATGCGCTTGTTTTCGATTGTTTGATATAGGAGATTACCCACGCGCTCTACGCTACCGCTGTTTTTCCTACTGGTTTGTTGCGTCGTAATGGGCTGATTACAGGCCGCCAGCGTGCACGCTATTAAAACGCCAAGCACCGTTAAACGTAGATTCAATGTATTCATTTTTTAGGGCCCCTCGTTAAAACAGCTTTACGAAAATTGCTGTTTTTAGCCTCCCAGTGGATTTTTACTCACACAGGGCATTCAGAGATTATGATTTTGCCCACTGATACGCAGCAGTTCCGTTCGATACCGCACATAAGATGAAACTTTTTAAACATTGACTCACTGCGATGCTTTGTCGCTAGGCATGAACTTACCTGATTAGCCACAATGTTCAGCTATCCCCCAACGGCGTCATTACGGGGCTGCCCGCCAGGGCAGAACCCGGAATCCAGAGGTTTTCTGGTCGCATTTCCTGGATTCCGGGTTCCGCTTCGCGGCCCCGGAATGACGGGCTGAGCTTGAGGGCTAATCAGGAAATGTTTTAACTCACGCGTTACGAGCGCGCCTTCACGAGCGCACTAGCGCCGACATCCCTGCCGGCATCAGAACCTGCTAGCAGAGTGGGTGATGCCGGCGCTACAGTGACGAGAGTCGATTTAAGTGCGGGATAGGCTAAAAACAGAATTCATACTTCTTCTGGCCGGATCAATAATGTCTGTCTACCCTTAATGCGTGGAATGTTTTTTTTCTGGCATGGCCTGCGGCAAGTCATTGAGTAAATCGGCCAGATCGTCAGCATGCTCTTCTTCAATGGCCAAGATGCCTTCCAACATGCGTCGGGTCGTGGAATCTTGATCACCCAGATACTGGATCGTTTCGCGATAGCTATCGATGGCGATCCGTTCAGCAATCAAATCTTCTTTAATCATGTTCACTAGCGAATCGGCGGCAATGTATTCCGCGTGACTGCGCGCGCTCAAGCTGTCTGGTGACAAATCGGGTTCCCCACCGAGCTGAACAATACGTTCCGCCAACAGATCGGCATGCCCCAGTTCTTCATTGGAATGCGCCAGGAATTCTGCGGCGATGCTTTTCGACTCCAGCCCCTTCGCCATAAAGTAATGCCGACGATAGCGCAGGACGCAAACCAGCTCGGTGGCCAGTGCATTGTTGAGCAGCTTAACAATGGCTTCACGGTCAGCATCATAGCCTGCGGTGACTGCGCCAGAATCGATATGTTGGCGGGCACGCTTGCGTAAGGTTGCAATGTCGGTCAATACGGGTTTTACGTTCATCAATTTCTCCTAAAGTAGCAGCGTGTCAAAATAGTTGACACTGCTGGGTGTTTTATTAAGTCGCTTATTTTGTTTCGGGGTGCTCAAATCGCGTCGCAACGCCATCCCAATACACAATTGACCACCACGCCTGTAGATAGTCAGCGCGTCGATTTTCATATTTCAGATAGTAGGCATGTTCCCAAACATCGTTAACCAAGAGTGGGGTAAAACCTTGCATCATCGGGTTGTCGTGTCCGGCAGTGGTCATAATTTGTAATCGGCCAGAACTTTCCTGTTCACGCACCAACCAAACCCATCCCGAGCCGAACAGCGCTGCACCTGCCGCTTCAAATGCGTCTTTGAATTGCTCGAAGCTGCCAAAATCTTTTTTGAGTGCTTCCGCCAACGCACCCGTCGGTGAACCGCCGCCGTTATGCGACATCATCTGCCAAAAAAAACTGTGATTCACGTGTCCGCCCGCGTTGTGGTGCACCGCTTCGCGGATCTCTTGCGGCACTTGCTCCAAATTGCAGAGTAGCCATTGCGCTGTA
>JANPPH010000114.1:0-1919 GCA_031428395.1 Gammaproteobacteria bacterium | reverse complement strand
GTAAATAATAAATCGACCGGGATTAACGCCGCCGTAATATCCCCGCTGCCAATGTCCTCTGCGAGTGCGCGGCGGACGCATTCCTGAATGTCTTGCGGCAAGCTCATGGGGTCATGTCTTGTATTATTTGCTTAACAAATGGAACGGTTAGTTTACGTCCGGCTGCAAGCGATGCCTTATCCAGTTGTTCCAGCAATCCGATCAGCACCCTAAGATCTCTAGGGCTACGACGCAAAATAAACTGTCCTACCTCATCAGGTAACTCCAACCCTCGATGTTGGGCATGCAATTGCAACGCCGCAATTTTACCCTCATCGCTTAAGTCAGCGATTTGCAACACCAAACCCGCAGCCAGGCGTGAACGCAAGTCAAGCAAGCGTACCTTGCTATGTGTCGGCGAGGTACTAGCGGACACCAACAATCGGCCGTTGTTGGCACGCAAGCGATTGTAGAGATAAAACAATGCGACTTCCCACTCTTCTTGCCCTGCAATAACCTCGACATCATCAATACACACTAAGGAAAGCGTTTCGAGACCTTCGAGTATCGGCGGTGCCACGTCAGCGTCTCGAAGCGACAAATAGGCGGCGGGCGCTTGAAACGCCGCTTGTTCGCGGCATGCGGCTTGGAGTAAGTGGGTTTTGCCCACTGCAGAATTACCCCAGATATAAATAAAATATTCACCCGCATCCGCTTTGCTAAGCGCCTCAATAGCGGTGACCGCTTCAACATTGCTGTCCGCAAAAAAATTGGCAAAGGAGGCATCATCGCGCAAAGCAATATTCAGTGGTAACTGCCCAAGGGCTTTTGGCGCGGTCTTCAAGGCACTCATTTTCTACGCGCGTAAAAAGCGCTACGCACATAGCGGTCTCGCGCCTCGCGCAACAACACCATGATGATAGCCGCAAGTGGCAACGCCAGGATAATGCCGACAAAACCAAACAGATGACCACCGGCCATGACGGCGAATATAACCATGACAGGATGCAAGCCAATGCGATCACCCACCAACAACGGAGTGAACAACATACCTTCTAACATCTGCCCGACCGTGAAGACGGCAACGACCAATAGAATATGAAACACATCCTGAAACTGCACCGCCGCAGCCACGCCTGCGACAAGAATTCCGACGATAAAACCCAGGTATGGCACAAAGCTTACTAAGCCCGCTAGCATCCCAATTAAAAGTGCCAAGTCTAGCCCTATTAGCCACAGCCCAAGTGTATAGACGGAGCCTAGCGCTAACATCACCATAAGCTGACCGCGCAAAAAAGCACCGAGCATTACATCGCATTCGCATGCCAGTCGGTTGACGGTGGGTTCAACGCCGCGCGGCATCAACTCACTTAAACGCAATTTCATAATGTCCCAATCGCGCAATAGGTAAAATGTGGCGATAGGCACGAGTACCAGCGTAACAAAAAACTCAATCACTGCAATGCCAGAGCGCGACACAGAGCCTACGATAGTCGCTGCAGCGCCGCCAACTTTCTGCCAATGCTCCTTGAACGCCGCGGCAAGATCATTGGCATTAAATATCTGCGCGTCCATATTAAGGCGAGCTTGAATCCACGGTATAACCGTGTTTTGAAACCACTCAATGTAGCTTGGCACTTTGCCAATCAGCGTTCTTATCTGATTTTCCAACAAGGGTATGCCGACCAAGATTAGCAGTAGCAACACCAACAAAATGCCCATAAATACGACCACCACAGCGATCGTGCGTGACAATTTATAGGTTTCCAAGCGATCAACCAATGGATCACCAAGGTAGGCCAGCAGTGCAGCGATTAAAAACGGCGTAAGTACCGGCGCGAGGATATACAAGAGCCAAACCACAACTGCCGCTGCAACAACGACAACCGTCGCTGCTACAACGGTAACGACTCTCGGTTTTCCAGGATTGGGTGATCGCA
>JANPPH010000113.1:0-9120 GCA_031428395.1 Gammaproteobacteria bacterium | reverse complement strand
ATTGCTGGCCACTGACGAGTCGGCCTGTTGCTTAAGTCACACAGCGAGGAGACGCATCAGGCCCGCTTTAAAATCACCGCTTAGTATGTCGGAGTTGTTTGCAGCGTGGAGTAAGCGATTCTCAAGAAAAAAACCTGAGTCAGACACCGCAGTCTTGAGGGCGTGCGCTGACTCAATATCCTTGGTGGTGGCTAGGCTGCTTACTAGCGGGGTGATCGCGTCTGTGAGGTCGTCACTGTGTGACAGCGCACTAAGATTCGCCAGAAGCGATGGCAAGGGCGTCTGGCGTGGCAGCAGTACGTTGATTGTTTTACTAAGCAGCATGGTTTCGTTTTGGGGTTGCCGGAGTTTTAAGGTGAGGGTCGGCGCCGTCGCTGTGACTTCACCCACAATTGTATGGCCGCTGGTAAACGGCAAGTTAGTTTGGGATTGAAGATGTAGTCCGCCGTAACGGAACACCGTGCCTTGCGGGTTATGACTATCGACGGTGAGCCGCACAGTTTGGCCAAGACGAAAAGACGGTGGCGTATTGGTCTGAATATCCTTAGTTTGGATAGGACCGGGACCAATTCTAGAATTTTCCATGCACCGCTCTAAGAAGTTATATCTATCTTAGTCGGCATCAACGTAAAATTTTTAATAGGTAAAAGCACTTTGCTCGTTTGAAACGCCTGACCCAATGGCGTAAAGTAATAATCTTGAGCGATTTTGGATTGGAGAAAGGGATTTTTCGTGCATTGGATTGGGTGTTGTCCGCTTATTTTAAAGCAGTGGGAAACCGATGTCGAAAGTAGTCAATTCATGGTTCACGCGCCAAAGCGCTGTGATTTCCGGCCCTTATACTGCGGGTTTGATTCGACGCTACGTTTTGTTAGGTAGGCTAAGTCAGGACGACGAAGCAAGCAGCGATAAAAAGGAGTGGTGTAGAATTCAAGATATACCAGACCTGTTTCCCGACGTGATGCGAGCCGACCTCAACGATCCTACAGCGAGGGAAAGGCTCCTTGCAGCGCAGCGGTGGGCGGATGAGCGCACGGTTAAGGAGCGTCGAGCAGCAACGCAAGACGAAGCCTGTGGGCCGTACCAGCGCGGTAATGAGCGTCGCAGTCCGGAAGCGCCCGATCTAGTGGATTATCGCCAAACGCGCAATGAGCGCGAAAGTATGCGAAATTCTTCGATGGCCATTGCTAACCCAAAATATGTGGCGTTGGCCGTTTTTACTCTCATTGGTGTATTGCTAATCGGTCGGTACTTTTCTCCATCCCCCGCGCCCGATAATCCGCCTGACTGTGCGGCGTTAGCAGCACCGGGCATAAATTGGAGCAATTGCCAGTTTGAAGGAAAAGCGCTTCTCAGTGCGCAGTTGCAAACTGCCAACTTGCGCAGTGCGAATCTTACCGGTGCAAATCTGGAAGAAAGTAACTTGAACATGACGGATCTTTCCTTTGCGCAGCTCAGCTTGGCAAATTTGAACAAAGCCGACTTGAGTAAAGCAACGCTAGTGGGGGCCGGATTTCGTAGTGCAACCTTACAAAATGCAAATTTGAGTTCAGCCGATCTTTCTTATGCCGATTTGAGCGGCGCGAATCTTGACGGTGCAAATTTGCAGGGCGCCAAATTGGACAAAGCGATTTGGATCGACAATAGTGTATGTGCGCCGGGTTCGGTGGGACAATGCCTTCCTATGCCTACTGCGGCAGAATAGATCACATTCATGCACGCGTGGGATGTTACACCGAAGGAAGCTGTGGCGATTTAGCGACAGCTTGGCGTCTAACAAGCCTTAGGACCACCTATGCCTGCGCTTATGGGGCCACGTCTATTAATATAACTTAAGCCGATCATCCAGTTCTTTTTTGAGTCCTTTGCAAACGGTATCGCCGTCGTTAAGTATGCTTAATGTGTGGGTCAGCTCAGCGTCAGTCAACATCTCTTGCGTCGTCAGCTGATGCTCCAAAACACTGATATCTGCATCCGATGCATCGTTAGTTGTTTGTCTCCGCTGTAGAATTCTGGATTGAAGCAGTGGTTTTGGCGATTGAATATCGATAATAAGAAACGGCACCCCAAGGCGGTGGGCGAGATCGCGGAACATGTCGCGTTGATATTGTTTCAAAAAAGCCGCATCAACGATCGCGGGGTAGCCTGCGCACAAGATAGTGAATGCCAGTTTGGCCAGTTGTTGATAGGTGCGGGTACTCGCCTCAGACCCGTAAAACTCTGCACCGACCGCTAAATCGTTTTTCTCACTTGCCACAACATTGAATAATCGTTTGCGCTCCACGTCTGAACGAATACGGATCGCACCGTAATCTTCAAGCAGAGTTTGACTAAGCCACGTTTTTCCAGAACCGGATAGCCCATGAGTAATAATCAGGAATGTGGGCTTGGTACTGGCGTAACATTGGGCTAACTCTGCGTAGCGGGTAAAGGGATCTTGGGGTTCGGAGACATTAATGGATGACGGCATCTGACTGCGTTGAATCGAGATTACCTTGGCTCTCACCATGGCACGGTAGCACTGATAAAAATGCATAAGACGTACCGAATCATAATCACCGCTGATTTCTAGATACGCATTCAGCAGGCGTGCTGACAAGTCTGGGCGCTGACGATAATCAAGATCCATGCAGACAAAAGCCACATCGCTTATTACGTCAATCCAGCGTAATTGTTCATTAAATTCCATACAATCAAAAGGTACTAGGCTGTCGTTGAGTACCACAATGTTCGCTAGATGCAAATCGCCGTGGCACTCCCGTACGTACCCTTGCGTCTTGCGTTGTTGAAAATCCTGGCGCAATTCCTGGCAACGCCGCAGGGTCCATTCATGCAGCGTATCGAGCAGCGGCAGGTGGCCTATCAATGGTTGCTGTAGGAGATACCCAAAGTTATCCAGAGCCGGTCGGGTAACGACATCTGGGGTGCCGTAAGTCGAATCGCTTGGCGCTTTGGCTGTTGTGTGGTGAAAGTCGGCAATAACAGCGGCGAGTTTATCAATGTGAGTGGCGCTGAGGCGTCCCGTTTCAAGTAGGTGGTCAGCACGTAACAATTGCGAAAATTGCACGAGTTTGAGCGCGTATTCGACAATAGAGCCGAGGCCGCCGACTTGCGGTGCCGCGAGTGTGCCAGTGATCGGAACCACGTCAAGGTAGAGTTGGGGTGCAAGGCGGCGATTTAGACGCAGCTCTTCAGCGCAATAAAAATGCCTCCGTTCCAGCGTTGAAAAATCTAGAAAACCAAGATTGACGGGCTTTTTAATTTTATAGGCATAAGGCCCCGTAAGAATGACCCAGGAGATATGCGTCTCTATAATTTCAAGCTTATCCACGGGATGCGGATAAGCACTGGGATTTTTGAGCGCCACAAGTAGCGAATCGCGATCGTCCATCTCTAACTCCGCCAAATGTCAGCCCTACGAATAGAGTAGCTCATCACTAGGCGCTGCCGCTAAACGGTCGCTAATGCCGTGCTGGCGAATTGAAATAAGTGGAATTTTTTCAGGTGAAGCGATATAAAGGAAAGTTGGGAAGTCGGTGACAGGGGCGGATGTGGCGGTTTACGCAATCGATAAGTTGATTACGGAAGCAAGACGGTTAGCGAGCGAGTACCGCAAGGCTACCGGAAAGCCCTTGGGCGGTGTCAGTGGCCAAATCGCCGAGTACGACGCATCCCGACTCCTTGATCTGCAAATGTGTGAACCACGCGCTGCTGGATACGATGCTGTCGGTCGCGGTAGCCGTGAGGGCAAGCGTATCCAGATTAAAGGCCGCGCCATCTTCGACGAGGGCAAATCGGGGCAACGTATTGGGCAATTGCGTACCGAGCAAGCCTGGGACAGCGTTGTCCTGGTATTAATGGATGAAAATCACGAGCCCTACGAAATTTATGAAGCCGATCGTGATGAGGTTGTTAAGGCGATTGATTCTTCGCAGTCCAGCAAACGCAGCAAGCGTGGGGCACTCTCAGTAGCCAGATTCAAAAATTTAGCGCACCTGGTTTGGACGCGCGAACACGGCATCGACGACGCTGAGATTTGGGATAACCAGGCGAACGCTAAATAAAGCTATATTTTAAACCCTCTATCCCTTCTATCCGCTTCTATTTAGCACCGATATTATGTTGACTGCCGGAGAAGTTCTTGGGCCGTATGGCCCCCTAAGCACCGCAATCGCGAATTTTAAGTCTCGGCCACAACAGCAGGAGATGGCGAATTCAATTGCTGATGCCTTAGCCAGCTATCGCATATTAATTGCGGAAGCGGGTACCGGTACCGGCAAGACATTCGCCTACCTCGTGCCTGCCTTGCTTTCCGGTAAGACTATTGTCTTATCCACAGGCACTAAGACGCTGCAAGACCAACTTTTTTATCGCGACTTGCCGACGGTTCGCCGTGCGCTCGGTGTTGGCGTGCGCGTTGCGTTGCTGAAAGGCCGCGCGAACTATTTATGTTTACAACGTCTGCATATAAGCAGCGAAGACGCTACGGTGCGCCCCTTCGAACACGCCAATGCCTTACAGCGCGTGCAGACTTGGGCGAGGGTGACGCTTAGCGGCGATATCAGTGAAGTCGTGGATGTCGCTGAGGATGCGCCGATTTGGCCTCACGTAACATCGACTCTTGATAATTGTCTGGGTCAAGATTGTCCGCTATACGCTGATTGTCATGTCGTGGCTGCGCGACGGCGCGCACAAGAGGCAGATATCATTATCGTGAATCACCATCTGCTGTTCGCCGATATGACGTTACGTGAAGAAGGTTTCGGTGAAATATTGCCCGGAGTGCATGGTTTCATCATTGATGAAGCCCATCAGCTGCCTGATCTGGCCTCACAATTTTTTGGCATCTCATCCAGCAGTCGTCAATTGCTTGAACTTAGGCGCGATACGCTCAAGGCTATGCATAGCGAAGCGTATGACATGCACAGCTTGAGCGATACCTTAGACCTAATAGAACACTCTGTTGACGACATACGCCATGCGCTGGGCAGTCTTGTGCGCCGTACGCCCTGGCATGAAGCAAATAGTAATCCTGCCTTAGCGTTATTATGGGGTTCTATATTGCAACACCTGGCACGTTTAGTGAGTGAGCTAAACCTTGCCGCAGTGCGGGGCAAGGCGTTGGACAATTGCGCCAAGCGCGCCAGAGAATTGTTACAGCGCTGGGAATTGCTGACCACCTCCACTGCAACGACTGATCATGTTCATTGGTTGGAAACCACTGCGCGAACATTTTCTATCCATCGCACTCCAATTGATCCGGGTAATTTGTTTCGCAGTCACATGGAAGCGTATAAGGCGGCGTGGATATTCACTTCAGCGACGTTGGCGGTGGGGGGAGACTTCTCACATTTCTCCACGCGCATTGGCCTTGAACAGCCACCGACAGTTACTTGGGATAGTCCCTTTGATTATCAACGCAATGCGCTTCTTTATGTCCCCACCATGCTGCCCGAACCGAATACAGCCGCTTATGTAGCCGCTATGATCGAGGCGGCAGTTCCCGTATTGGAAGCCAGTGAGGGCAGGGCGTTTGTATTGTTTACCAGCCATCGTGCTTTGCAATTGGGCGCAGAATTGCTAAAAAAGCGCGTGCCGTACCCCTTATTCATCCAAGGCACGATGCCGCGCGCGGAGCTTTTGCGGCAATTTTGTAATACAGCGCATGCCGTATTGTTGGGCACGGGGAGTTTTTGGGAAGGCGTGGATGTACGGGGTCCGGCGCTCTCTTGTGTTATCATTGATAAACTGCCTTTTGCCGCACCGGATGAGCCGATTTTGCGCGCAAAAATTGAACTTCTACGACGCAATGGCGGCAATCCTTTCCGGGCATATCAATTGCCGCAAGCGGTGATCAGTCTCAAGCAAGGCGTCGGTCGCTTGATCCGCGATGAAAATGACCGGGGTGTTTTGATGTTATGCGATCCGCGACTCTACACCAAATCTTACGGCACTTTGTTTCTTGAAAGCCTGCCGCCGATGCGGCGAACGCGGGAGTTGGCCGAGGTGGAACGTTTTTTTGCAGAGATAAAGCACTTGTAGCCCGTGGCTCAGCGTTAAACCCAGATTTTCCATTAGCCTCGTAGCGAGGGTGCGCAGGGTGCTGAAGAGGGGCGAGAAAAGAAGAAAAACAATCGGAGGCGTAGTCACTCTACGGTGACAGACTGTTTTTCTTCTTTTCTGGCGCAGATTCAGTGCGTTGTGCGGCCGCAGTAGAGTGCTAATGGAAAATCTGGGTTTATAACAAGCCACTACAAATTAATCCTAATCGGCCGTTAATAGGAATTGGTAGCGCAAAAAAATAATTCATCGAGGAAAATAACAATGGCGACTTTTTTCACGGAAGCAGTAGTGTTATCGTTTTTGGCTGGCAGCATCATGGCGGCTGTTGCGGTGTTTCAGATTAGAAATAGACAAGCAGTAGCAGCAAAGAATTCACGATCGCAGCGTCCATAGCATTCATCACCAGCAGTAACTCTGCGTGGGAACCTTGGGATAAGAGTCCCACGCAGTTCTTTTCATCATACCGTCACCAGCCTACAGCCTTCCGTGTCGTTCAACGCTGCTCATCCAATAACTATACTGACCGTTTCCAATTGCGCCTAGCGCCTTAAGCACAGCTTCGACGTCTTCATCAGCCAAGAGGGCATCTACCCGCACATGCGGAACATAGCCAACGACACGGTCACGTGCTGACAGCGACAGACCGGGATTGTGCATTCCATACCCTTCTACCGGCGTGAAGGTGAAACCGCCTATTTGCGGAAACGAGCGTAGGCAGTCGGCGAGATCTTGTTGCGCAGAGACTGGAGTGATTAAAACGAGCTTTTTCATAGTGATTCCATTTTCTGAGATTGTCCCACAGCGCGGATTTCTAACCATGCATACAACGTGGGTAGCAAGACCAGCGTCAGTAGCGTTGAAGTAACCAATCCGCCAATCACCACTACGGCGAGCGGTTGCTGTAGCTCCGATCCTGGGCCTGTGGCGATTAACAGTGGCACTAGGCCTAGACTGGCGATGAGCGCGGTCATCAAGACTGGGCGCAAACGACGAATGGCGCCTTCCTGCACAGCGTCTATGACGCTGTAACCAGCCTCTCTCAACTGGTTGAAGTAACTTACCATCACGACACCATTGAGTACCGCAACCCCAAACAGCGTGATGAATCCTACTGACGCTGGCACCGAGAGATAAAGCCCTGAGAGATAAAGACTGAGCACGCCCCCAATCAAAGCAAATGGAATGTTTAGAATAATCAGACCCGCTTGGCGCACCGAGCGAAATGTGGAGAACAGCATCAGGAAAATTAGCGCGATGGACAACGGGACGACCAACGACAAACGTTCGGCAGCGCGTTTCTGATTTTCAAACTGTCCGCCATACGTGACATAGTAGCCGGGTGGTAACTTAATCTCACGTGTGAGGGCCGCGCGTACCTCATCCACAAACCCGACCATATCACGCCCTTCAACATTGGCTTGCACCACTGCCACGCGCCGTGCACCTTCGCGTGAAATTGCCACAGGTCCGTCAATTTCTTTGATATCAGCAAGGCTTGAAAGCGAAATCTTTTGTCCAGTGGGGCTTTGCACTTGTAGCGCGCCGATGTCTGACGGCGTCGAGCGCGCCTGCGCGGGATAGCGAAGTAACACGCTGGTGCGCCGGTTGCTCTCAACCATCTCCGTGACAACGCGCCCGCCAATGGCAGTTTCAATGAGATGATTGATGTCTTCGGCATTAATGCCAAAGCGCGCGATGGCTTGAGGGAGAATCTCAATTTGCAAATAGATTTGACCAGACAACGGGGCGCGGAATACATCGATGGCGCCCGTAACACGGCTAACTAGTGTCTCGATTTCTTTGCTCTTTTGTTCTAATAACGCTAGGTCGTCGCCATACAGCTTGATGGCCATCGCGGCGCGAACACCGGTGAGCATTTCCGAGGCGCGCATGTCGATGGGTTGGGTGAATCCATAATCAATCCCGACGAAGCGATCGAGTTTCTCGCGCACTTTCTCATTGAACTCGTCTAAGCTGACCGTCCATTCTTCGCGTGGTTTGGTGATGATGAAATTATCTGTCTGATAAAGCCCCATCGGATCCAAACGCAACTCATCGGCACCGGTGCGCGACACCACGCCTGTCACTTCTGGTAGTTCCATCATGGCCTTTTGCATCGGTGCATCAAGCGCCAGCGACCGTTCCAGAGAAATGCTGGGCAGCTTTTCGATGATTACAACCGTCGTGCCTTCATCCATCACCGGCATAAACTCCTTACCGATTTGCGTGAACAGCCCCATTGCGATTACCAGCGCAACGACAGCCGCGCCAACTGCAATCAATCTATATTTAAGCGCCCAACGTATGACCGGCGCATAAAGTTTTTGCAGATAAATAAGCAGTCGCGTTTCATGGCTTCCGCCGCGCATTAGAAAGCTTGCAAGCACTGGAATCACGGTGAGCGACAACAACAGCGAGCCGAGCAGCGCGAAGGTAATCGTTACCGCAAGCGGTTTAAACATCTTGCCTTCTAATCCGGTAAGACTAAACAGCGGCAGGAACACGATAACAATAATTAGCACCCCAGAGACCACCGGCAGCGCTACTTCTTGCGCGGCTCTATAGACGATGTGTAGCCGATCCATACCTTTCGGCGCCTGGCTCAAACGGGTATGGATATTCTCGACCACCACCACAGCGGCATCGACTAATATACCGACGGCAATCGCCAATCCACCTAGAGACATAAGGTTCGCCGACACATCGAACAGACGCATCATGACGAAGGTAAACAACACTGACAGCGGCAAAATCAGTGCCACGGTGAGCGCCGCACGCAGATTGCCTAGCATGACAATGAGCACAACCAATACCAACATAACGCCTTCGCCCAATGCTTTCTCCACCGTCCATACTGCATTGGTGATAAGTTCGCTACGATCGTAAAAAGGTACGATGGTGACGCCCGGCGGCAAGGCAGTCTGCATGGCTTGTAACTCGGTTTTGGTGGCCTCAACAGTTGCCCGGCTGTTGGCGCCTTTGCGTAATAATACTAAACCTGTCACCACTTCGCCTATGCCATCGGCCGTCACTGCGCCATATCGGGTAAGCGAACCG
>JANPPH010000112.1:0-4252 GCA_031428395.1 Gammaproteobacteria bacterium | reverse complement strand
AAGATGAAAAACAGTCGGAGGCGTAGTCACTCTACGGTGACAGGCTGTTTTTCATCTTTTCTCGCGCAGATTCAGTGCGTTGTGCGGCCGCAGTAGAGGGCTAATGGAAAATCTGGGTTAAATAGAGCATATCCCATAGCCGAAGCCGTATTTTCGCTTACTTGAGTTTACAGGGCAACACCGTATCGTTAAATGCGCTGGCAATTAATTGCTGTATCGCAACAAATGCTTGGGTTATAGTAACCGGCTGACTAATATTTGGTTTGGCCTGGGTGTGTTGGTGCCGCTTTTGAGGGAAGAAGATGATAAAAAATTATTTATTTACGTCTGAATCGGTTTCGGAAGGACATCCGGATAAAGTCGCCGATCAGATCTCCGATGCAATTTTGGACGCGATTCTATTGCAGGATACCAAGGCGCGCGTTGCCTGCGAAACCTTAGTCAACACAGGCATGGTACTCATCTCCGGCGAAATTACTACCTCCGCTTGGGTGGACATGCAAGACGTGGTGCGCAAAACCGTCAAGCGGATAGGCTATAACAGCTCTGACATGGGTTTCGACTGGGAATCCTGCGCGGTGCTCACGTGTATCGACAAACAATCGGCGGATATCGCCGTTGGCGTGGATGAAACAGAGGACCATGAGCAAGGCGCGGGCGACCAGGGCTTGATGTTCGGCTATGCGAGCAATGAGACCGACGTGTTGATGCCTGCCCCGATCACCTACGCGCACCGTTTAATGCGCCGCCAGGCTGAGGTACGCAATAACGGCACATTGCGTTGGTTGCGCCCAGACGCAAAAAGCCAAGTAACCTTTCGCTATGTTGACCACAAACCGGTCGGCGTCGATGCGGTCGTACTTTCCACCCAGCATACACCAGACATTTCCTATAACGCTTTGAAAGAAGCGGTAATGGAAGAAATCATCAAGCCTGTACTACCTGCGGAATGGCTGGATAAAAACACCCGTTATTACATCAATCCAACCGGCCGCTTCGTGATTGGTGGCCCGGTGGGCGATTGCGGCTTGACGGGGCGCAAGATCATCGTCGATACCTACGGCGGCATGGCACGTCATGGTGGTGGCGCCTTCTCAGGCAAAGACCCCTCTAAAGTCGATCGTTCCGCCGCCTATGCGGGCCGGTACGTGGCGAAAAATATCGTCGCCGCAGGCTTAGCTGAACGCTGCGAAATCCAGGTTTCTTACGCCATCGGCGTTGCTGAACCGGTTTCCATCTGCATAAATACCTTTGGAACCAGCAAGATAGATGAAGAGCGCTTAACCAAATTAGTACGCGAGCATTTCGATCTACGCCCACGCGGCATTATTCGAATGCTGTATTTATTACGCCCAATCTACACGAAGACGGCCTCTTACGGCCATTTCGGACGCGAAGAGCCGGAGTTCACGTGGGAACATACCGACAAGGCCGAAGCGTTGCGCAATGCTGCCGGGCTATAGCATTAAATCCATTTTCTAGGAGCATATAAGAATGAGTCAACCCATCGAAAACCTAAAACCTGACTATAAGGTTGCGGACATTTCACTGGCCAACTGGGGACGCAAGGAAATCGCCATTGCCGAGACTGAAATGCCCGGATTGATAGCCTTGCGCGAAGAGTACAAAGGCCGCAAGCCACTTAAGGGTGCGCGCATCGCTGGCTGTTTGCATATGACCATCCAAACGGCTGTATTGATGGAAACACTGGTGGATTTAGGCGCCGACATCCGCTGGTCATCGTGCAATATCTTTTCCACCCAAGACCACGCTGCATCAGCCATGGCGGCTGCGAGCATTCCAACGTTTGCTTGGAAGGGCGAGACCGAAAACGAGTTTTGGTGGTGCATCGAACAGACCATTTTTGGACCCGGCGGCTGGCGCCCGAATATGATTTTGGACGATGGCGGCGATTTAACGCTGGTATTGCATGAACGCTATCCTGAATTATTGAAAGAAGTGCGCGGTATTTCCGAAGAAACGACTACGGGCGTGCATCGCCTGTATGAGATGGTTAAAGAAGGCAAACTCAAAGTACCCGCATTCAACGTCAACGATTCGGTGACGAAATCCAAGTTCGATAATTTGTACGGTTGCCGCGAATCATTAATCGATGGCATTAAGCGCGCCACAGATGTCATGATCGCGGGTAAAGTTACTGTTGTGCTGGGTTATGGCGATGTCGGCAAGGGTTGCGCACAGGCATTCCGCGGCATGGGCGCGACGGTGTGGGTAACAGAAATTGACCCAATTTGTGCCTTGCAGGCAGCGATGGAAGGCTATCGCGTGGTCACCATGGACCAAGCGGCGGCAGTTGGAGATATCTTCGTTACCGCTACGGGCAATGTGCATGTCATCAAACATGACCACATGCTACAAATGAAAAATGAAGCGATCATCTGCAACATTGGCCACTTTGATTCTGAAATCGACATCGCGAGCTTACGCGCGTACGAATGGGACAACATTAAACCCCAAGTTGATCATGTGATTCTGCCCGATGGCAAAAAATTGATCGTGCTGGCGGAAGGTCGTTTGGTGAATCTTGGGTGTGCGACGGGGCATTCTAGCTTTGTGATGTCGGCGTCGTTCACCAATCAAGTGATGGCGCAGATTGAGCTATGGAGCAATCATAGCAAGTATGAAAATAAGGTCTATGTGCTACCCAAGCAGCTCGACGAGAAGGTAGCTCGCTTGCATTTGAAGAAAGTCGGCGTGCACCTCACTGAACTGACGCCTGAACAAGCCAAGTACTTGAACGTTAAAGTCGACGGCCCGTACAAACCGGATCATTACCGATATTAGTAGGCTGATTCCCATGAGACATGCATTGCATGTCTCATGGGATAATATATGAGTTGGCAATGAGGCAGTGGGGCCGCATGGAATCGCAACAGAAATTTCCCAAAGCATATAGCTTCGAATTCTTCCCACCTAAGACGCCAGAAAGCGCGGCGAAATTGCGCGCCGTACGCGAGCAATTAGCGCTTTTAAAACCGCGCTATTTTTCGGTGACATTTGGCGCCGGCGGCAGCACTCAAGAAGGGACTTTAACAACGGTATTGGATATCCAACGTGCGGGCCACGGCGCCGCGCCGCATCTATCCTGCATCGGTTCGTCTCGTGACAGTATCGCCCGTATCTTAAGCCAATACAAAGACAACAACATACGTCATATCGTGGCATTGCGCGGCGATATGCCCTCTGGCATGCAATCCACGGGTGAATTCCGCCATGCAAATGAATTAGTCGCATTCATCCGCAAAGAAACCGGCGAGCACTTCCACATCGAAGTTGCCGCCTACCCTGAATTTCATCCCCAGGCATCCTCAGCGAGCGCGGATTTACTTAACTTCAAGCGAAAAGTCGATGCTGGTGCAAACAGCGCCATAACGCAATATTTTTACAATGCCGACGCCTATTATCGCTTTGTCGATAGCTGCGAACGCCACGGCTGCGCCATTCCAATTGTCCCTGGCATCATGCCCATCAACAATTACATGCAATTGGCGCGTTTTTCCGATGCCTGTGGGGCGGAGATTCCGCGCTGGATACGCAAGCGGCTCGAAGCGTTCGGCGATGACATTGAATCGATACGCGCTTTTGGCTTGGATGTGGTAACGCACCTATGCCGACAACTATTAGATCAAGGCGCGCCGGGCTTACATTTTTACACCATGAACCAAACTGAACCGACGACGACAATTTGGAAGAATTTGGACTTGCCGATGTAGAGTGTCGCTTGGGCTCTTATCGGTTGCGCTGCTTAGCTAACAAGGTATACAACAATTCGCGCTTACCCATTTTTGCAGCCCGGCCAGCCTAAGCCCGTCAGACTGAATAGCCCTCTGGATCCGCCAACTTGGGTGACATGATTTTGCAAAAACGCAGCACAATTTTTTTGATTTTTTCAATACATGAGTAACGCCTCGCTGATCGAACGTGATCTTGCCGTGCTTTGGCATCCTTGCACGCAGATGAAAGATCATGAGCAATTACCTCCCATTCCTATCCGTCGCGGCCAAGGCGTGTGGCTCGAAGACTTCGATGGCAATATGCGCATGTATGATGCATCTTACCTACGTTTACTGCGCGAGGCCTGTGATAGTTTTAAGGTGCATTTAATCGCTGATGAAGTTGCCGTAGGATTTGGACGCACCGGCACGATGTTTGCCTGTGAACAAGCACAAATTTCTCCCGATTTTATGTGTCTGTCTAAAGGCCTCACCGGTGGTTATTTGCCGCTCTCGGT
>JANPPH010000111.1:0-3400 GCA_031428395.1 Gammaproteobacteria bacterium | reverse complement strand
GCTAATGGAAAATCTGGGTTAAATGCCGCTGCTCTTTTGAGCACCTTGACGCGTGATCCCTATCCTACTCAAACGTTAATTTAATTTTCGTTATCTTTAAATAATGTGCTTCCTGATGTAAGTCTTCTTGAGTCAGCGGGTGCTGTCCCAGCCAGCCACTGGGGAACTGGATATGCAGGCCACGGTCATCTGCAATAAGCTTACAATCGGGAACTTTCTCGTCGGTGCGACTACGATGCAGCAGTACCGCCAAACGTAGCAATATGCATAAACGTTGCGTTAGTTCGGCGTTACTCCCCAACGCCTTAAATACCGTTAGAGGAAATTTGCGTCGATGTCCGCCTATTAAGGCTGCGACTACGCGCTGATCTTGGCGTGAAAAACCCGGTAAATCCGCATGTTCAGCAAGATAAGCCCCATGCTTATGATAGTGATCGTGCGCCACTGCAAGCCCAATTTCATGCAAGCGAGCGGCCCAGGTTAAAAATTGCGCGTAGCGCTCATGGGTAAGTCGCCATGCATCAGCGACTTGGGCAAGGCAATTCAACCCGCTCTGTTCGACGCGCCGCGCTTGCCCTTTATCAATCTGATAACGCTCAATGGTTTGCAGAATACTGCTATCCCGAACGTCTTCGTGATGAATTCTACCGACCTGATCATAAAGCAAACCTTCCCGCAAAGCGCTCTCTGAGATCTTCAACTCACGCAAGTTGAGCGCCTCAAAGATTGCCATAAGGATGGCCAAACCACCTGGCAATACATTAATCCGTTCCGCGCGCACATTTTTAAACTTCAGATCTTGAAGATTGCCCGCAGTAAGCAGCATCTCATAAACCTTTTGAATGGCATCGTAAGTGATGACGCCTTCGCGACACCCATCAAAACCTAACGCAATTTTTTCCACGGTGCGCACAGTTCCAGAAGCGCCCACTGCCATTGACCACCCCAGTTGCGCAAAGCGCGCTTTAACCGGTTGCAATTCCAAATGGGCCGCGAGCAACGCACGTTCGAATTGTTTTTTGCGCACCACCCCGTCAGCAAAAAATTGTTTTGTCATGCTAACGCAACCCATATATAGACTCTCCATATAAAGGGGCGTCATGCGTTCGCCAACAATTAGCTCTGTACTGCCACCGCCAATATCGAGCGCCAAGCAACGAATTTGCGCTTCGGGCAATGATTGCGCCACACCCAAATAGATAAGGCGCGCTTCTTCTACACCCGAGATCACATCTATAGGATGATTCAGTGCGAGCTGTGCCGCCGCTATAAAATCCGCCGCATTGCTGGCGCGACGTAGCGTATTGGTGCCGACTATGCGCACGCACTCACGCGGCAAATCACGCAGTCGCTCGCCAAAGCGACTGAGGCAGTCTAGCGCCTTTTTTTGCATTGCAACTGTAAGACAATTGTCCTCATCTAACCCCTCCGCGAGTTGCACCATTTCGCGCAATCGATCAAGTACAGTCCAACGGTCATCGCGAACCTGAGCTACGACCATATGAAAACTCGTGGAGCCTAAATCAACAACCGCAACAGTCTGAGCGCTTTCTTGCATAGCGGGATTTTTCACTCAATTTTTCTTTCAAGGAGACGATGAATTTAAGCCGTGAGCATCTGACGCGGCCGCGTCAAGGAGACTAAATGGGCTGAACCTTCTGACAAATCAATCCAGTCATCTGGCATCGCAAGGTGTGCCAATGTGGCGGTTTTCAATAATCCATCCTCGGATGCGTTTAAAGTTCCCGACGCCAAAAACAGCATCAACTCTTCAAGCCCCGGATTATGGCCGACTAGCAATACAGTTTTTTTGTCCGATGGACACAGCGCCAGTACATCCCGTAATACTTGGACGGTAGCCGCGTAGACCCGGCCTTCCCACTTCACATGTTCATCACGATAAGCCACTTCGCGGCATACACATAGCGTCGTTTCCCGAGCCCTTTTCGCCGTCGAGCTAATAACATAATCCGGCACCAAACCTTCATGGCGCAGCCATCGACCAACGCGCGGCGCATCGCTTTGGCCGCGCTCCGACAACGGCCGCTCAAAATCTGTGGCTGCGCTCGAATACCAATCGGATTTGGCGTGCCTCAAAATCAGCAGATGACGCATGGTGTTTTCAATCCTGATAAAGCAAAACCAACTGGCAAGAGATTAGAAAACCCACTTACCCTCTTCTATTATAGCGGTGCTCAGCTCGAACATTGCACACTTGGACCTAGGCCCAGCTAGACGATAACGAAAAGTGTGCCATAGTAACAAGCATTTAGTGCTTCGCTTAAAAAATCACGCGGCTACCGGCATCGCGGCCGCCAAATCATAGCGGTTTTATTCCCCACAAAAAGGTAAAAGATGATCACTCTCAAACGTTTATTTCGTCATCTTTGGATCAGCGCGGGAATATGCCTCAGCCTACCCTCCTTCGCGCAATCGCCTAGTTGGCCAACCTTGACGTTTACCCCTGTTGCGAATGGATTGAACCAGCCCACTCATATCACTGACGCTAAAGATGGCAGCGGCCGCCTTTTTATCACAGAACAAGTCGGACGAATACGTGTCGTGCAGCAGCGCGTACTGGTAAAGACACCATTCCTCGATATCTCATCGCGGGTGAGTTGTTGTGGCGAGCGCGGTTTGTTGAGTGTGGCATTCCCGCCGAACTACGTTACCAAAAGGCATTTTTACGTCAGTTACACCAACCTCTTGGGCGATAGTGTTATTTCACGCTTCAAGCTTAATCCTAAAAACAATAGCGCGAACCCAGCAAGCGAGGAGATTCTTTTAACCATCAAACAACCCTTCGCCAACCACAACGGCGGACTCATGGCGTTTGGTCCCGATAGCTTACTTTATATTGGCATGGGCGATGGCGGCTCGGCCGGCGATCCATTCAAAAATGGGCAAAACCCTGCAAGCCTTCTTGGCAAGCTGTTGCGCTTAGACGTCGAGGCCAATGTCAGTCCCTACAAAATACCGCCGAGCAACCCCTTCGTTAATCAGCCAGCTTGGCGAGGTGAAATATGGGCATATGGCTTGCGCAACCCCTGGCGTTTTTCATTCGATCGCCAAACAGGCGATTTATACATCGCTGACGTGGGACAAAATAATTATGAAGAAGTCCACGTTCAATCGGCAGCCAGTCCCGGCGGCGAAAATTATGGATGGAATATTATGGAAGGCACGCATTGCTATGCATCGGCAACCTGCAAGGGTGCTGGTCCCGGAAAACGTGCGCCTTCTGTTGGCGCATGTCGGGGACCAGACCTACTCCAGTCGTAATCGAGTGATGATCTTGTTGAGCTTTAAAGCTGGCCTGAGAGCCTGCGAGATTTCGGGCCTCGAATGGCCAATGGTGCTGACAAGCGCGGGCCGCATCGGCCACCAACTCACCATTACC
>JANPPH010000110.1:0-2748 GCA_031428395.1 Gammaproteobacteria bacterium | reverse complement strand
AAAGCACAACAGCGAAAAAAAGCCGATGGCTCTTTCTCGGATAACGCGCGTACCCACTCCGTCCAAACGCGCTCGGGCACTAACGCATCGACCTCGCCCGCCATGACCATTTTTTGCATCAATCCCAATGTTTCCTCTGCGATGGAGAAACCATTTGCAGTAAATCGGGCAGCGAAGCGCGCAACGCGTAAAATGCGCACAGGGTCTTCTACGAATGCCGGAGAAACGTGGCGCAAGATTTTATTGCGCACGTCCGCCACGCCGTTAAAAGGATCGATAAGTTTGCCGTCCGCTGTTTCCGCTATCGCGTTTATCGTAAGATCGCGGCGCAGTAAATCTTCTTCGAGCGTGACGTCTGGCGTTGCGTGTACTTGAAAACCTTTATAACCTGGGCCAGTCTTGCGCTCGGTGCGCGCGAGAGCATATTCCTCATGCGTGACGGGATGCAGAAATACCGGAAAGTCGCGGCCAACTTGTTTGTAACCAAGCCGTAACATGTCCTCGGGGGTTGCGCCTACGACCACCCAATCCGTATCGGTGACATCCAAGTCGAGCAATTTGTCGCGAACAGCGCCGCCGACTTTGTAAATGTCCAAGTGTGTGCTTACCTCGATCCCGTCCGGCGATATTGGTCAAATTTATCCTGCGTCGCCTTCTCACCCAAATAATAAGGCACCACTGCTTCAAGTGGCGTAGGCACTATGCCTATGAAATCAGGAAAGGAACCTTCGCAAACACTGTCGGTTTGCAGTGATAAGTAATTATCGTAGCTCATGGGTTTTCCGGGCAGCATGCCCATGATTCTTGCCATGGTTTTGGACAGGCCATCCGATAGGCCAATCACGGGGCGGTGGGAATGAATAACCGTCGCCGTGTAGTCCACTAACTGTTTTAACGTGTAGACGTGAGGGCCACACAATTCGTAGTGTTGGCCTACAGTGCGAGGATTATCTAGCGCTTTGGCAAATGCTTCTGCAACGTTCTCCACAAATACTGGCGCAAATTTCGCATTGGGGCAGGCGAGCGGCAGGGCAGGTGCGATTTTCAATAGCCCAGCAAAGCGATTGAAGAAACTATCGCCGGGGCCGAAAATCACTGACGGCCGAAAGCTTGTTACGTTTAAGGCTTGGCTGGCATGAACCAAATCTTGCCCTTTGCCCTTAGTGCGTAAATATTCGCTGCTGCCTTTATGAGCATCGGCATGCAATGCACTCATATGCAGTAAGCGTGGTACTCCGGCTGCCACGCAACTTTGCACGATCTTGCGTGGCAAGTCGACATGTGTGCGCTCAAAATCGCCTTTCTTGCTTTCGTTTAAAATACCCACCAAGTTAATAACCGCGTTGCAACCGGAAAAATGCTCCACCAATGCCTGCTCATCATGTACATTCGCCTCAATCACATCCAGCGTCGGCAGTACTAATAGCTCACGATGACGTTCACGACGACGGGTCAACACACGAATGTCGTGTCCGTCTTTCGACAAGCGGCTAGCGAGATGTGAGCCGACAAAACCTGTTCCGCCGAGAATGCAAATGGTTTGCTTGGTCATAGTTGTTCAAAATCCTAATGTTTTTCTGTCGCGAGAGCTGTATTGCGCTTGGCTTATAATAAGAGGCCTCGCGAAAAAATGATAATGCATTTTTTTTCGCTATGCTTTTAGCCTAGCCGCCACGAAGGCGGTCCCAGTTCAAATTCAATTGCTAGGTGCCCACTTCCACGGGCAAAACGGCGACCCTATTGATGCGTAAGGAAGAAGTCTTCACTCCGTGCGGGTAAACTGTCGAAGGGTGAGCGGGCTTCGAACTTCACCTAGCCGCATCAGTAAGCTCGATAGCTTGCAAGATTTGGCACTCGGCCACGCCGAAATCTCGGTTTAATCTCACAGAGGATGACCATGGTGTTTACATCCATTAATCCGGCAACTGGCAATCAGTCCAAAGAAATCGAACCTTGGGGCGCCGAACAACTGGAGCGCGCCCTGAAACAAACAGCTGAGGCGACTCCCCATTGGGCAGCAACAGACATTTTAGAGCGCGCCAATTTGTTGCGCCGTGCGGGCATTCTGTTGCGCGAACGCCGTGACGACTATGCGCGACTTATAACGCTGGAAATGGGCAAGCTGTTTGCGGAATCCCAAGCGGAAATAGAGAAATGCGCCTGGGGTTGCGAGCACTATGCCAACCATGGCCCGCCGTTTATCGCTGACGAAATCGTCGTTACCGAGGCCAAAAAAAGTTATGTCGCTTATCGGCCGCTAGGCGCTCTCTTAGCCTTGATGCCGTGGAATTTTCCATTCTGGCAGGTATTTCGTTGTGCCGCACCAACATTGCTTGCGGGCAACACGGCAGTGCTGAAGCACGCCTCGAATGTGCCTCGATGCGCGCTCGCCATTGAAGAGTTGTTTGCGGACGCTGGATTTCCGCAAGGTGTATTTACCACATTGATGATTACTGCAGAAACTGTCCCCGCGCTCATCGCTGATCCACGTATCCATGCGGTGTCCCTTACAGGAAGCGAATCTGTTGGCAGGAAAGTCGCCGCATTGGCGGGACATCACCTTAAAAAACACGTACTGGAATTGGGCGGATCCGACCCCTTTATCGTTTTGGCCGATGCAGACCTCGACTATACAGTTAGTCACGCGCTTGCATCGCGTTTCAGCAACGCTGGTCAAAGCTGTATTGCCGCAAAACGTTTTATTGTGGTTGACGCGATTGCTGATCAATTTGTTGCGCTCTTCAAGAG
>JANPPH010000109.1:0-4920 GCA_031428395.1 Gammaproteobacteria bacterium | reverse complement strand
GCATTGATGCTGAACTTCTCGGCTGGCTCAGGGATTTACGCTGGCCTGCAAGCATGGTTATTCATGCCAATCATGCCAATGAGCTCACGGGTGATGTCGCCGCTGCAATAAAGTTAATCCGAGCACTTGGTATCTCGGTGCTCAATCAAACCGTGCTATTGCGTGGTATCAACGACTCGGCGCATGCATTAATCGCATTAAGTGAACAACTTTTCGCAGTAGGCGTTTTACCCTATTACCTTCATGCCTTGGACCCAGTCACCGGCGCCAGTCACTTTGATACTGGCGACGATAGAGCGAAACAACTACACCAGGAGATTCAGGCGCGTCTGCCGGGCTACCTTGTGCCACGTCTCGTTCGCGAACGCCAAGGTGAGCTCAGCAAATCCCTGCTCTAGCGAATACGAAGCGCAACCATGCTGAATCCTTCCGGTCTGACGCTCAATAACTCCTTGAACTTCAGTCTGTAAGTAAATGGGTTACTGGTAAACCCCTATATTAATATTACATTGGCTCATAGTATCGTTAGTGCCCTAATCCTTGATTTTGATTGGCCTTTTTAATGTCAAGCCACCGTGCGCCACATGTGAAGTCAACCGTGACACCGCCTCCTGCCAAAGAGCAGGCGACGGAGCCTCGTGAACGCGCCACTTTTCAACCACATGCGCCCTTACCTTTAAGTAATGTCAGTGAAACGGCCCGCCTCGTCTACCGCTCCCTAACTGCATTAAATGCAGCGACGATGGTGGCCACCAAGAGGGCCAAACATTTAGAAGCGTTTCGCCCGTCAATGGAGTATGCGACGCAACATTTAACAGAGCTTTTTGCCCATCATGCCTTACCCTTGCCAAGACCGGAAAACAACGCAGCTATTATGGCGAGCGAGCTGTGCATTCAAATGGCACACGGTTACAAAAAGCTAGCCGCTGATTTATTAGCGACAAAGAAGTCACGCCAAACTGCTGACAAGATAGTCGTCGCTTTGTACCGCGCCGTTACTTATCTATATCGCTTTCACTTATCTTGCTATCAGCGCTATGCGCCTATCCCCGAAACTGCGTGGAAAGAGTTACATCAACTCTACACCTACGCTGAAAAACACGGGCTGGATACCACAAATGTGAGCGATCGTGAAGCAAGCGCGGGGCATGGCACAATTTCCGATCTTTATAAGCAGGCTCTACTGCTCTATATCGCCAATCCCTACCGACTCGCACCCGATCAAATCCGGGCTGTCGCCACCTTTGTAGAAACATGGGCACCGCAGTCCGATTTGCGCGCGGTATCCGTGCGACGCAATGATACGAAGCTATTCGTTGTAATGCTGGCAAGCAGCGAAGCGCCTATGCCATGGGCCTTGTGCCCAGACGAACCCAGCACTACGTGGCGCAGCCTCGATACCAGCCGTTTAGTGGGAGTGATGCGCGAATTCATTTCGCTGAGCGAAAAGCCAAGCAACAGAGACGCGAGTGCGAACACTTTGCCGCTTAAAACAATGCAGCATTTACTTAGAACCTTTGCTTTAGCGTCGCAACGCGATGCCACGCGGGTCAATAAAACGGTACGCCTTTGGATTACCATGGGTTTATCCGATACCTATCTCTGCATAAATCGTGGCTTAGGGCAAATTGACCCAAGGCGTCACTCCGCTATTTTCCCCTGCGTGTTAATCAACGAAAGTGCAAGCGGTGCCTGCTTATTATGGAAAGGTGATTTAGCTGAAAAACTGCGCGTAGGAGACGTCATTGGACTATATGCCGACGAAAATGGCGGTAATCGTGCACAGATCGCCGTAATCCGATGGATAAGCAATGCTAAGGAAAATGTCTGGATGCTAGGTTTGCAGCGACTGGTCGATAATGCCCAAGCGGTTGCGGCCAAGGTGCCGAGCCCTCAGGGCAAAAGCCAGAGAGTTATGCCCAGCCTACTCCTGCCCGAGAACAGCGCGGCGAATTTACCGGCAACATTAGTGCTGCCCACTTTGGTTTGCCGTAGCGGCGACTGTATTTCCGTGCTGCGGCGCGGCAAAGAGTTCAATTTACAACTCGCACAAGTGGTTGAAACATCTGCAACTTTCACCCGCTTCATTGTACGCGGCGCTGCCACACCTACCACTACCAACTCCGTCACCACCACAAAAGTGGCTCCCAAGCGCGCTCCGCTCAAAAGAGCGAGTGGATTTTAGACTTCCTTACGCCAAGGCTGCACCTACGTCTGTGGTGCTGGTAGCGAAGAGTTCTTTAAAGGGTGCGGAGTATTCAACGGTCATATCTTTTTGCAAGGCCCCCTTACGTAGCTCAATCGCCATCACCACTTCTTCCGGGACAGGCAACTGACAGCGCAAACCCCAAAGACTGGCGTTGCGGAAACCCTGGCGGGCATAAAAATCAGGGTGACCAATAACGACGACGGCCTCGTAGCCTAAACTTGCGGCTTTCGTTAGCCCAGCACGCACAAGAAGAGAACCAATGCCTCGGTGCGACTGCGACGGCATCACCGCCATCGGCGCCAGCGCCAGCCCCTTAGCCGTGCCCCCATGCCCGATTAGCGCTATCGACGACAAGAGTATATGCCCGACTACTCGGCCGTTTACCTGTGCGATGAGTGACAACTCAGGGATAAACGCACTCGATTGACGCATTTGAGCAATCAATTTCGCTTCTGCATTTCCGCCAAAAGCACTGATATTGACCCGCTCAATGGCCTCGATTTGGGTGGGTGTTTCTTGCCGGATGATGACATCGTCCATAGTATCCCCCTATTAAGTATTGCGCCTAATTACACAGGTAGATCCTAAATAGTATTCCTACTGTCGGCGCGAAGCATCACTTCTTGAGTGGCGAATGTTATTCGCAAACAAAGCGCCGGTGGGCGTAACTGTCCACCGGCGAATCTTAGTTTAGACGGAAGCGCGTAAAGCTGCGATACGTTCTTCAAGCGGGGGGTGACTCATGAATAGGCGTTTTAAGCCCGAGCCAATTTGTCCAGAGATACCAAAAGCCTGCATTTGATCAGGCAAATGTGGCTGACCCACGCCAAGCTTTAAACGCTCTAACGCGGCAATCATTTTTTCGCGACCCTCAAGACGGGCGCCGCCCGCATCCGCTCGAAATTCGCGTTGGCGGCTGAACCAGAACACAATCATGGAGGCCAAAATGCCTAGCACTAGCTCGGCAACAATGGCCGTGACCCAAAAAGCGGGGCCGTGGCCGCGTTCCGTTTTGAAGACAACGCGATCGACGAAATGGCCAATGACTCGCGACAAAAAGATAACAAACGTATTCACAACACCCTGGATCAGCGCCAACGTCACCATGTCACCGTTGGCTACATGACTAATCTCATGACCGAGCACTGCCTCGACCTCATCGCGCCGCATCGTTTGCAGTAAACCACTGCTCACTGCAACTAAAGCGTTATTACGATTCATCCCCGTGGCAAAGGCATTGATGTCCGGCGACTCATAAACAGCGACTTCCGGCGTCTTGATGCCCGCCGCTTGCGCTTGGCGCTTTACCGTCTGCACTAGCCATTCTTCAGTAGGATTGGAAGGTTGCACAATCACTTGTGCGCCCGTCATACGCTTGGCTGTCCACTTGGATATCGCTAAAGAAATAAACGATCCACCCATGCCGAATACTGCGGCAAAAATTAGCAAAGAGTTGAGGTTTAAATCCGTACCTTGCTCATTGAGAATACCTTCCACCCCTAAGAGTCGGAGCGAAATGCTAAGCACAACCATTACAGCTAAGTTAGTGACCAAAAACAAAACAATGCGCTTCATCGTTACCTCTTTCGTTGTTTCTTTTCTAAAGACACTACTATTGATAGGGTGGAGGCGGCTTAGTTCAATAGCCGAAGAAAATTCGACAAAAATTTATAATATTCAGCCGATAGTGCCTGCACCTTAGGATCTCGCATTATACCAAATTTTCCATTAGCCTCGTAGCGAGGGCACGCAAGGTGCTGAAGATGGGCGAGAAAAGAAGAAAAACAGTCGGAGGCGTAGTCACCCTACGGTGACAGACTGTTTTTCTTCTTTTCTCGCGCAGATCCAGTGCGTTGTGCGGCCGCAGTAGAGTGCTAGTGGAAAATCTGGGATTATACCATACTGATCTTCGGGAGCGCCTTTATGCACTTCCCAAGGCCAGTCTGTCCACACGCTGGAACCCTCTTGGGAGCATGCTGCCACGGCGACCACGTTCACCTTGGTAATGATCGAGGTCCTTATCTTTCAGCGTAAGATGGCGTTGGCCAGAATAAATCACCAATTCTCGGCCACGGGGGATAACGGCTATCGCGCACATGAATTCTTCACGTGCAAGCACTTTGGCGGAAAGGATACCCATTATTTTATTGCCTTTGCCTTTCGCGAGCATAGGAAGCTCCGTGACGGGAAAAACGATGAGGTGGCCATTATTCGTGGCCGCCGCAACGCGAGCTGAGTCGTAGTCAGTGACGGGTGCGGGCGGGAGCACTTTTCCACCATCAGGAATACTAATGATGTTTTTACCGATTTTGTTTTTGGCCAACATGTCCTCGAGCTTAGTGACGAAACCGTAGCCTGCATCGGTCGCGAGTAAATAGAGCTCTTCTGGATCACCCATGATCACTGCAGTAAAGGTTGCACCTGAGGGCGGTGTTGTACGGCCCGTTAAGGGTTCGCCTTGGCCACGCGCGGAAGGAAGCGTATGCGCTGGCACGGAATAGGTACGGCCAGTGGAATCGAGAAACACAGCATGTTGATTGCTCCGACCGCGCGCCACGGCAAGAAAGTTATCGCCTGCTTTGTAACCCAACGCAGCGGCATCCACATCGTGGCCTTTTGCGGCTCGCACCCAGCCTTTTTCAGACAGCACAACCGTCAGGGACTCTGTTGGCACCAAGGCGGTTTCATTCATTGCTTGTGCAGGCGCGCGC
>JANPPH010000108.1:0-2205 GCA_031428395.1 Gammaproteobacteria bacterium | reverse complement strand
AGCCTTTGCCAATTTTTGGCGACGATCCGCGCGATGTGCAAGGGCATAAAGTGTTTTCGGTGGCGCGCATTGGCAGCGCCGATTTCTTGGAGGGTTACCTCTATATCATCCTGGGCGGAGAGCAATACGACAGCGTCGTGCAAAAGCTCGCTGGCAGTTATATTCTAAAAGTCAGTGCCTGGATGATGGGCGCGATTCTGGTGTTTTCCCTGCTTGCGGGGTTGCTACTGTTCGCCCTACTCACCAACAAGTTGAAACGCCTGACGCGGGCGATGCATGCTTTCAAAGCAGGCGAGATGCCAACGCTTATTGCTAGCTCTAGCAATGGCGACGAAATCGACCGTCTCACTACGACCTTCCGCCAGATGGCCGCGCAGATCAATGAGCAAATGGGCGCTCTGAGGAAGACTGATCATCTGCGTCGCGAACTAGTCGCCAACGTATCGCACGATTTGCGCACACCTTTAGCAACGCTACAAGGGTACATCGAAACATTGCTGCTGAAAGAGGAAAAACTTGACGCACAAGACCGTCGTGAATATTTGGAAATTGCGATTTTGCATTGCAATCGTCTGAATAAATTAGTGAGCGAGTTATTTGAATTGGCGAAGCTCGACGCCCACGAGACAAAGTTAAACCGTGAACCCTTTGGCCTTGCAGAGTTGGTGCAGGACACTATTCAAAAATTCCAGCTCAAGGCGCAAGAGAAAAATATTTCCATTTCTGCGCGTTTCGAAAAAGAATTGCCATTTGTTAGCGCAGATATAGGTTTGGTCGAACGCGTGCTGGAAAATCTTATCGAAAATGCCTTACGTTACACACCCAGCAATGGTTCGATCCAGCTTATTCTTACGCCTGACGAGCAAGGTGTTTCTATTCAAGTGGTTGATACCGGATGTGGCATTCCTGATGAAGAATTGTCCTTTGTCTTCGATCGCTTTTACCAGCTAGACAAAAGCCGTAACAGCAACCCAGGCTCCTGTGGTTTGGGCTTGGCTATTGCAAAAAAAATCGTAGAGCTTCATGGGGGTGCCATCGCAGTACAGAGCGCATTAAACCGCGGGACTACCTTCACCTTTCAACTGCCTGCACACTACGCATCGTAAAAAAACTTCTTCTCTTAATGTGCGCCCTATGCGCACTGTACTCTCCATTACCCATATATAAAAAATAGGTTCGCTCCACGCGTTTCGTTATATCGCTTGCTCTTTGTAGTTCTTTCTTGCGTCTAAATTTCCGTTTTGTCGTGCAGTTCACATTTTTCATCACTCAATCGAAAAAATGCCTCAAGCGCTAACGCTGTTGATCCGATATCCGGGTGGATGAAACAAGCGGGGAACTTGTTTCCAACATTTTTTGTGCTCCAACCAAAGTTGGAAATTTAAATAAAATTAGGCATTTCGCCAGATAAACAAATCACGAGGAGATAAGCTGAATGACTCTAAGCCAAAAGAACAGAATGACGCCCTGGGCATGTCTGATGCCGATCGCTTTTGCTATGGGCCTTGCTGCCTGCGGCGGAGGCGGTAGCGGCACTACTGCGGCAACGACGACCACTACCACTACTCTTAATAGTAGTGGAGAGACGGTGTCGAGCACTGCAAGAGGTTTAGCCCTACCTACCGAAATTTCAGCCGTTCCAACTAGCACCACTGCCACCAGCAGCCCTGCGCTGACCAAAGGTTTTTATTCATCGATAAGATCTTTATCGAAAGCCGCCTCCACCTTGGCCGCAACAACTGATTACCAAATGACGAAAACCAAGAAGTTTGTTAACGAACAAACGTTGGAACAATTCCACATTATTGAAGACGTAATGAGCGCGCTATCTCAAACCCACTACGCTGATGAAGCGGTCATCAACAAGGGCCCTTATAAAGCCATGATCGCGTGGGAAGATGAGAAGGATGGCCGTGAGATCAAAACGCTCGAGCCTTGGGTTATTGATTCGCGGATGATTGTTGTTAACGGTAAAGACGTTAACCGCATATTGGTGTGGATTGAAGAGCTCGACGATATGAGTTCTGTGCCAAGAACAATCAAGGCCGAGTTTAAAATTCATACTGCTGCTACGGCAAACCCAGACGGCTCCTTCGCCGATTATGGCGAATGGGATATGAATGTTTCTATGGATGCCAATGGCGATAACTTTTTCGCCGCCTCGGCTAGAATTGTTGGCGGCGCCACCCACTTGAAAGTTCATGA
>JANPPH010000107.1:0-7367 GCA_031428395.1 Gammaproteobacteria bacterium | reverse complement strand
ATATATATATATGATTTCCCGTACGTTCCCCGGACAGCGCGGTGGTAGCAGGGAGCCTATCTTGAACTGAATTGCTTGCGCCGATTCCTGGGCTGTCCATTGATTTGCCTCCTAAGTTGGTATAGTCAGCAAACGACAGTTGTCGTTTGCTGAGTTGATATTCTCGATTGAGCGAGTGAGTATAAAGAAAGGGGCGGGAGGTAAACAAACTAAATTTTTTATCTTAGCTACGTTACCCCGGGCTATGGCACCAGCTTAATTTGCGCGCTGCTGTTCTTCCCGACGTATGACTTGATAAGCTGACTTCGCTAAACCACCGGCAACAGTGCCAAAATCCGGAGGAGAATCTTCCTCCATGGATGGGTGGGTGAGCCGTATTAAGGCACCTTCAGTCGGCGCCTCCAGAATGTCGCTCACGGCCCCCGTCGAGATACCCAAATAGTCAGCAATTTCTTCATTGGGTTGGTGTTTTTCATTCTTTAACACCATTACATAGCTTGATTCGAGTAGTGCGGGAAGATAGCTATGAGCGCCCGATTTAACAAGATCGCCGGCGCCGCCAGCCAATTCCAGTGATTTCATAAACACGCGCATAGCTTTGTCGTCAACGTCGCTGGGTCGGTGTGGTGTTGTGGTCATAATAAACCCTCCATGGTTCTATAAGTGATTCTAGCAGCGGTTTTCAAAGTGTGCATTGCGCAACCTAAGATAGCGCTACTAAACCTTGAATTAAAAAAAGCGCGGCATCATTCATAGCGCAAAGCTTCGATAGGTCGCAGTCGCGACGCTTTGTATGCCGGGTGAAGACCGAAGAAAATGCCGATGAGGGCAGCGAAGAAAAAGGCCAAGCCTACGGACTCAGGCGATACAGCGACGGGGAATTCTGAAAAGCGAGCTACCGCCCACGCGCCGCCCGCGCCCAAGAGAATGCCTATAACACCACCTGCGCTACTTAGTAACACCGCCTCCAACAAAAATTGCCAAAGGATATCGCGACGACGAGCGCCCAACGCCATGCGAATGCCTATTTCTCGGGTACGCTCTGTTACCGTGACTAACATGATATTCATGATGCCGATGCCGCCAACCAGGAGTGAGACGGAGGCGATGCTGCCAAGCAGCCAGGTAAATACGCGCGCACTTTCCTTGGCCGTTTGGGCTAATTCGGCACGGTTGAAAATACGGAAATCGTTTTCTTTATCTTCGAGCAAGCGATGGCGCTGACGTATCAGTGTTGTGATGTCTTCGACAAGACTAAAGGCGGCTGCAGCGCTGCTGGTTTGCACTTCTATGCCATGCAAGTGGCGGATGCCGAGTAGCTTGCGCTGCACTGTCGTTAGCGGCGCAAGAACGGTGTCGTCTTGATCGCTACCGAAGGCCGATGCGCCTTTTTCAGACATGACGCCGATGACGCGGCAGGCAAGGCCCTTAATCAAAATGGTTTCACCTAACGGTTTGACCAGCCCAAACAATTCACGTGCAACTGTTTTACCTAGAACGCAAACATGTGATGCGCCCGCAAGATCGCGCTCGCTGAAAAATTCGCCCTCCATCAATGCCCAGTCGCGAGCCGCGATAAATTCAGGCGTTACGCCTTCAATCGAGGTGCTCCAATTCGTGCCGCGATAGCGAATTTGATCAGTGGTTCTTACTGCAGGCGCGACAGACACAGCGCCAGGCAAGCTGCGAATCGCTTCCGCATCGTCCAAGGTTAAGGTGCTGTTGCTGCCAACGCCGGTATGCACGCCACCACGCGCCATCGCGCCGGGGCGGACAACCAAATTATGGCTGCCCATGCTCTCGAGTTGCGATGCAATGCGTGTCTGTGCGCCATTGCCGATAGCTATCATCGCAATAACCGACGCCACTCCGATGATGACGCCTAAGGCTGTGAGCATCGCGCGCATTTTATTGCGCCACAGCCCGCGCATAGCCAATTGTAATGCCGCTAACCCTGTCATGCCGCAGGGCTCAATATGCCGTCGCGTAAGATCATACGACGATGAGCCCGCGCGGCAATCTCAGGCTCGTGAGTGATGAGCACTATTGTTAGCTGCTCACGTTTATTCAAGTCATCAAGCAAGCTAATGATGTCGTCGCTGGTGGCGGAATCGAGATTGCCGGTGGGTTCATCGGCAAGCAAAAGAGCGGGTCTGTTAACCAAAGCGCGAGCGATAGCGACACGTTGTTGTTGGCCACCCGATAACTGATTGGGTAGGTGTTGCAAGCGATCACCTAAGCCTACTTGCTGCAATAAGGCGCTTGCGCGTGCGCGTCGCTCACGCCTCGCCATGCCAGCATAGACAAGAGGAACTTCCACGTTTTCCAGCGCGCTAGTGCGCGATAACAAATTAAAATTCTGAAACACGAAACCCAAGGAACGGTTGCGTAGGGTCGCTAACTCATCAAGACGTTTTCGCGCAACGTTCTGACCGTCGAGTATATAGCTGCCTGAATCAGGCAGGTCGAGGCAGCCGATGATGTTCATTAATGTCGATTTACCCGAGCCAGACGGCCCCATTATGGCAATAAATTCGCCGCGATCGACGCTGAAGTTGATGCCACGCAGCGCATGAACGTTGACACCATCCAACGCATACTGTTTATGAATATTCTCCATTTGAATAATAGGTGCAGTCACGGCTTAATCTGGCGATTAGAAAAAGCGCATCGCGCGCGGCGGCTTTTTGTTCGAATTTTCTTGCGTTTGGGGTAGGGCGATGTCTAAATCAGGGCGTAGCCCGTGGCCGCTGATTTCGGTTTCCTTGTCGCCCACAAGCCCCACTTGTACCGTGATAGGTTCTAGGGTCGGGCCCTTCACCGCCCAAATGACCGCCTCGTTCTTGCTCAGTTTATTCCGCAACGCGTCGAGTTCTTCTGGGGGTAGTTGAGGTACGTAACGTAAGGCCGCGTTGGGCGCTTTAAAAATATTTTCGTGCTTGGCTATTTCAATTGTGACGGTAGCGGTCATGCCCGGTTTGAGATCAAGATCATGATTGTCGACGCGAATGATGCAGTTGTATTTCACTACACCCGACTCGACTTTGGGGTTCAGCCGTACTTGTGCTACCCGTCCTGTAAATTGCCTGCCGGGATAGGCAAAAACGCTAAACATGACCGGCTGGTTGGCCTTAATGGTGCCGATGAATGCCTCATCCACTTGCGTCTCAATCTGCATTTGCTTGAGGTCTTTGGCTAGCGTAAAAAGAACCGGCGCTTGCAAACTCGCCGCAACGGTTTGGCCCACGTTCACATCTCGAGAAATAATAATCCCATCAACCGGGGCTTTAATTTTTGTATGCGCCAAATTCACCTTGGCCTGTTGTAACGCGGCCGTAGTTTGGGCCACTGCAGCCTGGGCTACTTTTTCCTCCACCATTGCGGCTTGATGAGCAAAGCGCGAGGCGTCGAGTTCGCTTTCAGAAACCAAGCTCTTTTCACGCAAGGTGCTGATTCGATCCAGTTGCCGCTTGGCATCAAGTATGGCTACCCGTGATTTATCCAACACAGCTTCAGCGCTTTTTAAATTTGCTTCGGCTTGGGCCACTAGTGCTTGAAACAAAGAGGGTTCTATCTCGGCAATGACCGTGCCCTGTTTTACTTTTTGATTAAAATCAGCATGCAGCCTATAAATGGTGCCCGATACCTGGCTGCCCACTTGCACCATAGTCAACGGACCGAGGGTGCCGGTAGCAGTCACCGTTGCGACTAAGTTGCCCTGTTTGACTTGGCCGATGTCGAAGGTGGAAGGCAGCGTTTCATGTCCGCGGGTGAAATAAAACCAGCTACCAACAAGTACGGCAAGCGTCAAAATAACGATGAGTAGTTTGGATATTGTGCGCATAAGGAATCGATGTGAGGAAAATTTAGCCCAGATTTTCCATTAGCCTCGTCGCGAGGGTGCGCAAGGTGCTGAAGAGGGGCGAGAAAAGATAAAAAACAGTCGGAGGCGTAGTCACTCTACGGTGACAGACTGTTTTTCTTCTTTTCTCGCGCAGATTCAGTGCATTGTGCGGCCGCAGTAGAGGTTAATGGAAAATCTGGGTTTAGTATAACGCGCGCCGATTAGGTACGGGAAAAAATTCCTCATCTGCTTGACGCGCAACAGCGGTGGGAATTTTCTTAGGCCACCGAAGAGATAGGTTCAGGGATCAACCCCAGGGCTGCTTCAACAACAAAGCCGTCGATTTCTTCATCAATTAAAAGTTGTTCGGTAATGCGGTGCATTGCAACTCGCTGATTGCTAAGCAAGTCCACTGCTTCCTCGTAGATCGCGCTCAACCAGGTGGCCGCGGCGCGTTCGATTTCGGCGATTAGGTCTTTATGTTCGGGGATATAGGGGCCAAAATCGCCGAAACCGTAGTTTTTCATCGCGTCACGGGCGATGGCGCTAGCGCGTTGCATATCATTAGCCGCACCCGTTGAAACCCGGCCACAAAAGACTTTTTCGGCGGCGCGTCCGCCCATTAACACCAATAGCTCAGCATGAATTTGTTCGCGGGTGTGAAGCAACTCCTCTTCATTATCTTCGGAAATCGTGACACCAAGCGATTTGCCTCGGGGCAAAATCGACACTTTGCTCACGCGACCGCTACCCCTTAAGGCGCGAATTACCGCATGCCCTGCTTCATGGAAGGCAATGACTCGGTTTTCGCTGGCGTTGAGGCGATGGCTGTGAGACTTCGGGCCCATCAGGACCCGATCACGCGCCAGCACGAAATCCGCATCGCTAACGGTGTCAGAATCGCGGCGCGCCGCTTCAATTGCTGCTTCATTGATAAGATTCGCCAGGTCGGCGCCAGAAAAGCCTTGGCTTTGGCGTGCCCAGCGATCCATGTCCGCAGTGAGATTCGGTATTTTGCGGCCATGCACCTGTAAAATTTCGAGCCGATCATGGCGGCGCGGTAGTCCGACCATAACCTTGCGGTCAAAGCGGCCGGGGCGGGTTAAGGCTTCATCTAAATCATCTATGCGATTGGTCGCAGCGATCACGACCAAGCCTTCATTGCCTTTGAAGCCGTCTAACTCAGCGAGCAAAGCATTGAGTGTTTGTAAGCGCTCGTCGTGGCCGCCGCCACTGCCGCCTTCGCGCCGACCACCAACAGAATCAATTTCATCGATAAATATCACGCACGGGCGTTTTTTGCGCGCCTCGCGAAATAAACCTCGGACTGCCATTGCGCCTGCGCCGACATAAAGCTGTACGAAGCTTGAGGCATTTTGTTCCAGAAATTCCGCATCCGCTTCGCCAGCGATCGCTTTGGCTAATAATGTCTTACCGTTACCAGGTGGTCCGTATAGCAAGATGCCAGTTGGGGGGCGTGCGCCGGTGCGGTCAAAACGTTCTGGGTGGCGTAAGTATTGGACAACTTCAACCACTTCGTTTTTCGCCCCGGATAGGCCCGCCACATCGGCAAAGCGTGTTTTACATAGATTCTTTTTCGCGCGACTAAAACGCCCACCAAATAGATCGCCACGCGACGACATCATTTTGACCAAAAATAGTATGAGCGTTGCTGCCAGCGCAACTTCCAAAAGTCCAATTGCAGTATTGCCGGTGGTTTTCATATACGCGGCGAGAGCAACTTGGGCGCCCGCGGCTTGCGTCGCTTCGATGGCAATGGTGATTTTCCCGTCGATGGGTACTTTTGCTGTTTGGAGTGCGGTGAGGTCAGATTGGCTCACTCGGTCTTTGAAGTCGGCAATCTGCCAACGCGCACCCGCCGAATCGACATAAACAGTTTTATCATCGGCGATGATTAAGTGGCCTTTCGCGCCTGATGCAAGGACGCTGGGCATGGCCTGGGCCCAACTTTTTTGGCCGACTACGCTCTCTTGTTGAGCGCGCCATTTCGCGCCTGCTAGTTGTCCGGCACCAAAACTAAGCCAAGAGAAAAAAAGAGTTGCGATAACACCAACACATGACCAGGCGATCAGCGGCGAGGAGAGCCATTTTTTCAGTTTAGGCAAAGTAGTTTCCGACGATTAGAGCGTGAGTTGGCAAAATTACGAGCGTGTTTACCAAGCGTGAAACATAGAAACTAGAGAAAGGGGTAACGGAAAAGGAGCGTGAAACTTTAGTGTTTAACCCAGATTTTCCATTAGCCTCGTAGCGAGGGCGTGCAAGGTGCTGAAGATGGGCGAGAAAAGACGAAAAACAGTCGGAGGCGTAGTCACTCTACGGTGACAGACTGTTTTTCTTCTTTTCTCGCCCAGATTCAGTGCGTTGTGCGGCCGCAGTAGAGTGCTAATGGAAAATCTGGGTTTAAGGATGTTTTTGCGCACTAGAGTAGCCGATGACGCGCGCGGTTTTTGCAGACCCGGAGGTAAAACATTTTGAAAATCCGGTTAAGAAGTGTAGCGCACTAAAAAATTTTTTCGTGTCGAAAGGCGGTCCCTCGCCTAACACCACGACAATATTCTCAATTCAAGACTACTTCTTAGCCGCTTTATATTCTTCGTTAGCCTTTGGCAGCAGCGCTTGCAGTTGCTCAATGCGTTTTTCGTCGAGTGGATGAGTACGCAAAAATTCAGGGGGACTGCCAGCTTGTTTCTCTTGGTTATAACTGCTAAAACGTTTCCAAAACTCTACCGATTGTTGCGGATCATAGCCCGCTCTGGCCATATACAAAAGTCCTAGGTGGTCAGCCTCCAACTCCTGTTTGCGGGAGTAGGGTAACAACACGCCCACCTGACCCCCAACCCCATACGCGGCCGAAATAAGTTGTTGCGTTTTTGCTCCTTGGGTCTGCATAGCTTGCGCCAAGACCTGCCCCCCTAACTCCAATAACAAGCCTTGTGAAACGCGCTCCGCGCCATGACGTGCCACAGCGTGAGCTATTTCATGACCCAACACCGTCGCCAAGCCCGCTTCATCTTTAGTGATAGGTAAGATGCCGGTGAATACGCCGACTTTGCCGCCAGGTAGGCAGAACGCATTGGCGGTGTCCGATTTATCGAACACTACAAATTCCCATTGTGCGCCGGGAAGATCTGCAACAGCGGCAATTCGTTGGCCCACTCGCTTGACCATTTCGTTGATTTGAGCATCATTTGAAATCGGCACGGATTTTTTGATTTTTTGAAATTCAGTCAACCCTAGTTCTGCTTCCTGACCTCTATTAATCAGCAAAAACTGCGAACGGTCAGTTTCAGGAACGGATGAGCAGCCGAATAAAGCCGAACCGACCAATGGTAGGAATAGTAAACGCGTTGTAATGAAGGAAAATCTCATGCTGCTGTCCTTATCCCAGATTTTCCATTAGGCTCTACTGCGGCTGCACAACGCACTGAATCTGCGCGAGAAAAGATGAAAACCAGTCTGTCACCGTAGAGTGACTACGCCTCCGCCTGTTTTTCGTCTTTTC
>JANPPH010000106.1:0-5797 GCA_031428395.1 Gammaproteobacteria bacterium | reverse complement strand
CCGAATACTTGAAACTTAAGGGCGCGAAGGTTATCAACTTGTGTCGCAGCTACCGCTACCTCAGCATCGGCTACTATTGCTCGCTGCTCGCCGAAGCGCGTCGCCATAAGACTGTGCCGTCCGTTAGGACCCTAACTGATTTGAGCAGCAAGGCAATATACAGCCTTGACGCTGAAGATCTCGATGACATGGTGCATCGCAGCCTGAGGAAGCATGCCGCGCCGCCAGGTGAGGGTGTCTTTGAGCTAAACATTTTCTTCGGCCAATGTGACGACAAGGAGTTGCAGGATCTGGCACGGCAGATTTTCGATTCCTTCCGCTGTCCGCTGCTCAAGGTCGAATTCCGCTTGCAAGGCAAATGGCACATCGACTCAATCAAGCCCATATACTTAAATGCCATACCACCGGAACAACGTCCTTTGTTCGTGTATGCCTTCAATGCTTATTTAAACAAACGTTGGCAGATACCCAAGGCGAAGAATTTTGGCCGCTATGACTTGGCGATACTGCATAATCCCAATGAGAAATTTGCGCCGTCGAATATCTCAGCGCTCCACAAGTTTATCAAAGCGGGTAAGAAGCTCGGCGTGAACGTCGACTTGATTAGCAAAAAAGATTACGCCAAGCTGGGCGAGTACGATGCCTTGCTCATCCGCGAAACCACGCAAATTGACCATCATACCTACCGCTTTTCAAAGAAAGCCGAAAGCGAAGGAATGGTAGTCATCGATGACCCGGATTCGATCGTAAAGTGTACCAACAAGGTCTATCTCGCCGAATTATTGGCAGCGCACAAGATACCCACGCCAAAAACTATCATATTGCGCAAAAAAGGCAATTTGAAGGCGCTAGATGGGGTTATCGACTATCCAGTGGTGTTGAAAATACCTGATGGTTCTTTTTCGCGCGGCGTGTTCAAGGCCAACAATGAAAAAGAAGTGACAGAGTTGACCACGAAGTTGTTCAAAGAATCCGATTTATTGCTCGCGCAGGAATTTGTACCCACATCATTTGATTGGCGCATTGGCATTTTGAATCGCAAACCGCTATTCGCCTGCCAATATTTTATGTCTAAAAAACACTGGCAGATCGTCAAACACGACACTTCGTCGGGCCGCTTCGAACAAGGCGCATACAAAACCTGGCGTGTCGACGAAGCCCCTAAAGAAATCGTCGACGTTGCAGTGGCCACCGCTAAATTGATTGGTGATGGCCTTTATGGTGTGGATCTAAAGCTTACCGATAAGGGCGTAGTGGTCATAGAAATTAATGACAACCCCAATATTGACGCTGGAGTTGAAGACGAGCACCTTGGCGGCAAGCTATACGAAACAATTATGGCAGAATTCGTTCGCCGCCTGGATCAACGCAAAGCCCGCGATTTACCGCGTCTCGACAACGGCAATTCCTTCGTCGCTCGACTGAATACCACTACCCTCGGAGATGAACATCCTGAGGAAGTTTTATTTCAAGCGCGACGGGCAGATGATCCGAAATAGCGTGGTTTAACACCGATGTATGGGTGACCTTGAGGGTTGGGGTCACCAATATATGGTCAAGCTTGCAAAATGGGCGCCAGCTTGGGAAGGTATGCGACGTTTCAGTGGTAGGGCAAATCAGCTTTGTTGAGTTAAATAGAGTCTGCATTTCCTGGCTATCCAGCTCGCAATTCATATCACCCATCAACACTACGTGTTTGTATTGATTGGCTACATCAGCGAGATAGGCCAGTTGTCGCATGCGCGTGCGTTTACCTAGCGCCAAATGCGCCAATAACAATATCAACGGATTTTTTGCCTGACCGTATTGCACCGCAATCGCACCACGACCAGGGAAAAAACCAGGTAATTTGTGGTCGGTGATGTCGCTTGGCTCAATTTTGCTCAACAAGCCATTGCTCGCCTGCGCGATTTTGCCTAAATTGCGGTTGGTTTGGTGATACCAAAAAGGGAAACGAGATTTATGCGCGAGATATTCGACTTGGTTCACAAACAGGCTGCGTAAACTGCCCGCATCCACTTCTTGTAATGCCACAATGTCAAAATCGTTAAGCAAATGAGCGATACGATCAAGATTGCTAAAGCTCGCCGAATGCGGCAATACATGCTTCCAGCTATGCGTGACGTAGTGACGGTAGCGGCTCGATGCAACACCCACTTGAATGTTGTAACTGAGTAACTTTAAATGGGTTTTAACCGCGACGGAAACGGCGGGCAAAGAGGCGTGATGAATGATGGATTGTGCAATCATGGCAAGCTATTGAATTTACCTCAATTCCCGTCTGAGAGCTAGCTTTACGCCAACGATAACGCAAAACGTAAGCCGATCACGTTATCGGCTTACGCTGCGATAACTCAAGTGTACGTTGTTGACGATCTCAACGCGTCTCTTTTTTTACAAGAAAATCAGTCACTTTTAACATTTCGGCGGGTCCGCCTTGAGCCAAAGTGCCATCCGTCCAATATTTGCCATTAACGACGATAGCCGGGGTGCCGCGAACCCCATAGCGTTGTCCCATCTCTTTGGCTCGCCGTACTTTCGCGTCGACGGCAAAAGACCGAAAGGTCTTGCTAAAGTTATCTGCGCTGACGCCCTGTTCGACGAAAAATGCCTGCAGCGCTTCTTCCGTATTGAGTTTGCGTTTTTGAGAATGAATGGCGCGGAAAAGCGGGTCGTGAATTTTATCTAATGCGCCCAACACCTCGGCAGTGTAGTAGGCTCGCGCATGAATTTCCCAGCCCTCGTTAAACACCGCTGGCATACGCACAAATTCTACATTTGCGGGTTTGGTCTTTAACCAACGTTCGATATAAGGCTCAAAACGGTGGCAATGGGGGCAACCATACCAAAACAACTCCAACACCTCAATTTTGTCCGGGCTGGAGGTAGGCTGCTCCGGCACAATGCTTTGATAAGCGACTCCATCTTGAAAATTTTGTGCATTCGCCGTGTTAAGTAACCCGGGAATCATCGCTACTAGAAATGCCCACAGCCAAGGTAAACGCATAAATGACACCTTATGTTTATTGTAGAAAAAATTACACGGCCCGACCGCGCTAGCGCAAGCAAATCGACCACCTAGCCCAACAACCGGAACATTAGAGTGTCGTACGCTCGAAATGTTCAGACTCATGGTGCCTGGAAAGCCGCCTTTATGATATAAATACAGCAGTCGGAGGGAGTAAAATTATGACCGCAAACGATAAAAGTTATCTCATAAAGTTTCTAAATCAGCAATATCTCTGCCAATCGCTCACCGTGCGCGAAGTGGAGACCCTGCTTGAATATACTGAGTTTGTCACCTTTGGCAAGGACGATATCGTCGCCGATGCTGGAGAAGTGGGTGAAGCCCTCTATTTCGTCATCAAGGGCGAGGCGGCATTGCTCTATGATGACGGTGGCCGCGAAATCGACGTCGGGCGCATGAAAGAAGGCGAGCTGATGGGCGTTATGTCCTTTTTCGACCGGCAACCCCGCACGCTACGCATGCGCGCCCTCAGCGACGACACGCAATTATTAAAGCTAAGTCGCAAGCTCTATAAGCGCCTCAGCGTAGAACATCCTTACATCGCCGTGAACTTACTGGAACATGCGATCGTTAGCCTCGACCACCTCGTACGCCGTGTCAGCGAAGAAGAAGCGAATCTTTCGCGCTATATCTATGGCCCCGGCAAACGTTGAGTGCGCCGATTTAGCAACAACATTGGATAAAAATAGGGGGACTCGCGTAAGTTTGTCCCCTGTAATTTAAATTTTTGGGCGTAATTGCCCGCGCCCAGCTAAAGCTAAACCACTAGGTTAAATTAATGAGTTCCTCTCTTTATCGGCAAGCAACCTTCGTATTAGGCGCCGTTCAACTCTCACAATTACCGCCAGACATGGGTTGGGAGGTAGCGTTTGCAGGTCGTTCCAACGCCGGAAAGTCCAGCGCCCTCAATGTCATCACCGACCAGAAGGTCCTGGCGCGAGTCAGCAAAAGCCCCGGCCGCACCCGCGAAATAAATATTTTCAGACTCGACGAACAACGTCGCCTCATCGATCTACCCGGCTACGGTTACGCTAAAGTTCCCGAAGAAGTGCGGCTACGCTGGCAGGCATTTTTAGAAGACTATATCCAGCAACGCGAATGCTTACGCGGCTTAATCATCCTCATGGATATCCGCCACCCACTCACCGACTACGACAAACAGCTACTTGAATGGTGCGTACATTTCAATATGGCCGCACATATTTTGCTTACTAAAGCAGACAAACTCAGCCGCGCCGGGCAGCTAAAGACCTTGCGCGAAGTCACGCAAGAGCTGCCAAAACTCGGGCCGTCATTTAGCGTGCAAACTTTTTCGTCGCTAAATAAGTCCGGCCTGGATGCAGCGCGAGCTAAGTTGAATGAATGGTTTGAGGTGTAAGTATTGAACTCTCGATGACCCAAGCGACTAGCTTAGGGATATGTCGTTAGAGTGTGACCATGATTGCGTTCTAGCCTTGCGAGTCAGCATTATTCCTAGCATCGTAACGTCAACCGATTTGTTTGTAAGAACGACGAGACCTGTTTTAGTTTTTGCGTCGACGGATATATACGAAGCATAACCGCCTACCAAACCGCTGTGCCAAATTACACATCGATTGCCGACAAACCGATCCAGAAACATTGGCTGCATCCAGCCAATGCCGGTGTGACCGTCGAACTGCTTTTCGTGCATTTTTTTTAGCGAATGCGTTATCGGGGAATTCCCGTCAATATTGGCTTGAATGAATTTCAACATGTCCGAGATATTGGAATTGAAACCACCTGCGCCAGCAAGCGCGCCAAACGTCCACATCGGATTAGGCTGATTACGTGCGGTATGGCCTTGGGCTAGATGCTGTTCCATTGAGGGGGTAAGCGCGATTGCAGTGTTGTGCATATCAAGATGGCTGAGAAGCTTCTCAGCAACCAAAGACTCTAACTCCTTTTTTGCGACGATCTCCATCACGTGGCCAAGCAAACCCATGCCGAAATTCGAATAATCGAACCGGCCCGGCTTACGCATTCCCTCTGTAGTTCGCAGATAATCGAATACGTCATTTAACTCAAGATGGATGTATGGATTCTTAAGTACGTCTTTTTTGCCCGTTATCTTAATTACCTTGGCAAGTAAGGCCTTTGGCACTTTGGGGAAACCGGATGTATGCGTGGCCAGTTGCCTTAGCGTAACCTGTTGCGCCGCCGGAGATAGCATAAACGCATCACCCATCACATCTTTCAACGTGGCATCCATATGCAACGTACCTTCGTCGCAAAGAACCTGTAATGTCGCTGCGGTAAACAATTTGCTCACAGATCCAATCTGAAAAATCGTCGCGGAATTCGGCGGGCTGGTGTTGTCGTTACTCAGCGCGCCGTAACCTTTGATAAAAAATTTCCCGTCCTTATAAACCCCGACTCCCACGCCATAGGAGAGAAATTTGCTGGAGGCTTTTTTCACCTCCGCATCAAGTTCTGCCTCAAGATTGCCCCTATCCGCAGTATGATTCAGCCGGTATCTGAGATAAAGCCCCGCAGACAGGGCGAATGCCACGAGGATAAGAAATATAAGAATGAGGGTATTCATTAAGTGATGTCCGTGAATCGCGATGCTTTGCAGACCCCCCTCAAATAATGTTGCGAGAAAATTCAAATTTGGGGTGGCTTGCGAGAGATTACCCTGCCTCTTACTCTACCAATCTTCTGGCTGTCCCGTTCAACCTACTTTACTATGGCGCTTTTGTGAAGTCCCCGCTTCTTTTGCTCAAGGAACAGTGATGTGACTAAAGCATT
>JANPPH010000105.1:0-4181 GCA_031428395.1 Gammaproteobacteria bacterium | reverse complement strand
AGCCTGAAAAAAGTTGGCGTTGCAAGCAGTGCCATGGATGGGATTACAAGGGTAAAGAGGGTGCTTATGATGATAAGAGTTCAAACTTCACGGGTTTTGGCGGAATATTGGATGCCAAAAATTTAACTGCTGCAGAAGTCGAAGACAAATTGACCAACGGCTTTAGCTTAATTAAAGACCCCGTTACTGCCGAAGAAGAAGTAGTACACAATTTTGGAGGCTTATTGAGCGCCGAAAATATCAAGGATTTAACCGCCTTTATCGTATCAGGAGGGGTTCTCGACACGGACAACTACATCACAGTGTTACCGAAAGGTCAGCCGATCGTTAGCGGTGGCCACGCCACTCGCGGGAAAGATTTATACACAGTTCAGCGCAAGAGTACTGCGCCCAACGGCGATTGTTCCCAGTGCCATGGCGATAATGGGGTATCTGCCGTTACGCCGGCCTTAAAGCTTGGTGAGCTGTCCAGAGAAGACCCGTGGGAGGTGTTGCATAAAATTCGCTTTGGTCAGGCTGGCGATGAATCGCCGTCTATGCCGAGCTTGTTGGAATCTGGTTTAACTGACCAAGATGCGGCCGATATTTTAGCCCACGCGATGACATTGACTGATAAGTAGAACTAACGCCAAATAAATCCGAAAAATAAGTATCAACTAAAAAGTTGCTTGGGGAGATATAACGAAGTGAAAAAGGCGACACCAGTACTTAAACATTGCCTCGCAGCGGCAGCTGGCCTAGGCCTCTTTTCTGGCTCTGGTAGCCTCTTGGCGGCTGAAGACGGCGTAGGTGTTGCGGGAGGCGTTACCGTAGTAGGGCAGGCGCTCACAGATAAGAAAGCCGCGACCAATGACCCAGCGAACGCGGCAACGTTAGATGATGGCATTGGCATTACCTACTCCTTTGATCTTGAGTTTGAAAAAGAAATGGAATCGGGTACCGCTTTTGTGTATTTAGTCGGAGCTGAAGGCAACCCGGTTTTTGATGGCGCAAATGCCGATGGCGAAGGGGATTTTTCGCAAGGCAAGGCGGCCGTGGCAGAGGCCTGGTATGCGCATAATTTTGGCGACTGGGTAACATTCACCTTAGGTAAGATGGACCCTGTTCGCATCTATGACGCCAATGAAGTTGCTAACGGACCCACCATGCAGTTTCTTGCTAACGGTTTTGTGAATAACGCGGCGATTTTGTTTCCTGCCTACACACCGGGAATGAATTTTTCTTTACACCTGGGTGATGTCTCGGATATCCATTTGGGTGTTTTTGAAGAGGATGTGCCGGAAACTAATGTCAGAATTCCTGGAGAGATGCAGCACAAGTTTTTTATCGGTGAAGTAGATTTTAATTTTGGCTTTTTTGATCAAGAGACCAACTTACGTTTTACGGGCTGGAATAGCGAACATACGAGCAAAGCCGGTTTCGCTGTTAACCTTGATCAAACCATGGGCGATATGTTCACTCTGTTTAGCCGTTTCGGCTTCATTTCGGGGGCAAAAGACGCCGAAACGGCATCTGCGTTTAGCATCGGGGGTCAACTTGTGTTCGAGGAAGGGCATACTATTGGCGCGGCGTATGCGGCTGATATACCGGCAGGCAAAACATCCGCAACCCAAAGTTGGTTTGAGAGTTACGTTAGTTTCCAAATTGCTGAAGAGACTTTTTTAAGTCTTGACGCTCAGTTTGTCGCCAATCCGGGGTATGACAAAAAGGCAAAATCGTTGGGAATTCTAGGCGTCAGGGCGCAGGCTAACTTCTAAATGTTGAGGCATGTTTGTGATCCTAGATAATAGCCTATTGACCAGACATGGCCTCTATTAGTATTATTAGCGGCTTCTTGCTGATCCCCAGTAGCTCAGTCGGTAGAGCAAGGCACTGTTAATGCCTGGGTCCGCGGTTCGAGTCCGTGCTGGGGAGCCATACTTCTTCCATTTTCTGCCTGATATAGTTCGAAGCACTTAAAAAGCTTGCATAAGTGGTGCGGATTCAGTCGCGCCCATTGCATGGAAGTATGTCACGGCTACGATTACATCGCTGCGCCCCCAGAATCACCATACGTTGACTGAATGGTTGAGCGAGGGGCGGTGATGAAGTATTTCCCGATTTTGATAAAAATAGGCGTTAAAAATGGATAGCTGGGGGAAAATTATTATTGGCTTATGCGCTGCAGTCGCTGCACCAACAGCCTTCGCGGACAGCGGTTGGTACGTCGGCGCGAAGGGTGGCTTGATGATCCATGAGGGCAGCGCATTCGACTCTGCCTTCAACGGCGGAATTGTGGTGGGACTGCAAGGCCCCGTGAAAAATGGCACAATCGGGTTAGAAGGCGAGTTTACTGCATCGTTGATGGATGGCGATATTAATCGGAATAACAATAATGCCAGTTGGGACGTCGACACCATTGGCCTTTTTGGTGTCTTTCGTAGCCAAGGTGCGCCATACATCAAAGCTAAACTAGGTGTTGTTGATGCTGACGATACCCACCGTGTTGGATTTTTTTCCCAGACTTACTCAGACTCCAACATTGCCTTCGGTATTGGCATAGGCTCACCGCAGCGCCTGGGAAACGTTGAGCTAGAATTCACCGTGATTAACGAAGATATCAATTTTCTCAGCTTGGGCCTAAATTTTGATGGCCCGCAAAAGCAAGTTCCTGCACGACGTAAACGTTAACCCTAAAAGTTTTTTAAGTTGTTGCTTGCCAGCAGGGTAGGATTTGTGTCAAATAGCGCTATGTCTGAATCTTCCCTTTACAATGTCACCGTTAAGGTCGAATCCTTCTACTTGGAAGCACAGTCGATTCCTGAATTGCGTCGCTATGTATTCGCTTATACCGTCAGCATTCAGAATCAAGGCACCAAGCCTGCCCAGCTAATAACCCGCCACTGGGTTATTACCGATGCCAATGGTAAAATAGAAGAAGTGCGTGGAGATGGCGTGGTCGGTGAGCAGCCACACCTAAATCCAGGTGAAGAATACCGTTACACTAGCGGCGCAATGCTGGAGACGCCAGTTGGAACGATGTGTGGAAGTTACCAAATGGTTTCCGACGATGGTGTGCGCTTTGATGCCGAAATTCCTGCTTTTATGCTTGCCGCGCCGCGCATGCTTCACTAAGCCCAGATTTTTCATTAGCCTCGTAGCGAGGGTGCGCAAGGTGCTGACGATGCGTGAGAAAAGAGGGAAAACAGTCGGAGGCATAGTCACTCTACGGTGACAGACTGATTTTCCTCTTTTCTCGCGCAGATTCAGTGCGTTGTGTAGCCGCAGTAGAGTGCTAATGGAAAATCTGGGCTTAGTTGCCTAGTAGGTTTTCAGCCTATTCCATCGCTCCTTAATTTGTAACCTCGTGGTCTGATTGCAACACTGCAGCGTACACGTGTGCAAAGCGCGCCATCGGGTGAATAAAATCCGTATTCAAACACTGGGGTGCTGCGCTGACTTGTGGCTAATTCATCACGAATCTCGGTTTCTTGTTGCGCCGAGAAATGAAAGCGCAGCTCTAAGTCACTTAGGCCTTCGCGACGAAAATCCAAGACTAAGGATCGTGTCCACACTGCGTACCCGGGAAAGCGCTTGACGCACGCTAGCGCGGCTATAGGATCAGCCAGTGCTGCCTGGCTACCGCCAAACATACCCGCGCCGATATTTCGATTAATTATATTCAACGGCAGTCGTAGGCGCAGGATCCCCCAATTATCAGTTAACTCCAAGACTTTTACCCGCATAAAAAAGAACAATGGGTAAAGCTCTAATCGCCTGGTGTCAGAAAGCATTGGAGCGGTTCGAAACCAGTGCCAAAGCATGTTAGGTTCGCTTTTTAGATTTTTACGGCAAGAAGCAGAGAGTGTAAAGTTTTTTGCGCAGATCAGGTGAGAAAAAAAGGCGGGATATCCCGCCTTTTTTTTAAGACTAAGGCAATTAAATAGCTGCGTTCTTCTTGGTCTGGCGACGTGCCAGACCAAAGCCGAATAACCCTAAATCAGAATCGACCAAACAGAAAACCATGGCATTTCAAAATACAAGGGAATTTGCGCGTGATCTCGACAGCAGCGACGCACTTCGTCAATACCGCGATGAATTTATCTTTCCGCAGCACAATGGGAAAGATGTCATTTATTTCACTGGAAATTCACTTGGATTACAACCTAAAGCGACAAAAGAATACATTCTGGAAGAATTGG
>JANPPH010000104.1:0-1860 GCA_031428395.1 Gammaproteobacteria bacterium | reverse complement strand
AGTGTCAATGGCTTGGACAATACTGCGTACTATAATGATAATGAACGCGGAACAACCTCTGTACCCTTTAATATAGAATATGACGGCTTCACCGATGTGTTCACTGCAACGGCGTTGGGGTTGACTTCAGGACTTCATCGTATCAAATTAGCGATTGCTGACACCTCTGATACGAACTTTGATTCTGCTGTTTTTATCCAAGCACGGACATTTTCGGATACCACAACTGTTCCTGAACCTTCAGCATTTTTGTTGATGGCCTTAGGTCTTGCAGGATTTGGGATGGCACGTAACCGCGTAAGCAAAGTATAGCTTTACTCATAGTTGAGGTGGTTTTTGCCCCGCCTCAACTATGGCGGCGTCACGTGCGCCGACGGGGTTGACTTGCAATACCGCTCCATCCACGCCGTTTACCTGCACATCCGCTCCAGCCGGTAAATCCGGCCCGTCAATCTTCCATATCGAGTCGTCAACGCGAACTTTTCCGCTGCGATTGACAATCGGTGTCTCCAAGGTAAACGTCCGCCCTATGTATTGCTCGCCACGACGATTCAACGTCGGCCTGTCAGTTTTGATAGGGCGATACTTGAGATAGCGACGCCACAAAATAATGCTCACCACAGAGAACAACGCGAACAGCAACCACTGAACTTCCGCTCCGACGGTAAACAGGATCATTAAAATGCCGACTAGCGCTGCTGAAATACTCAGCCATAAAAAATAGGTGCCGGGCACTAGCATTTCCAGTATCAGCAACGCCATCCCACCAATCAACCAATGCCACTGCGTCATCGCTCAACTCGCTTTGTTAGCCGGAAAGGCCGCTTTTGCGATCTCGGCAATGCCGCCTATGGCGCCGATCACACTCGCCGCCTCTAAGGGCATGAACAAAATTTTCTGATTATTCGATGTCGCAATCTGTTGCAGCGCCTCAATATATTTCTGCGCGACAAAATAGTTCACGGCGTGGATGCTGCCTCGACCAATGGCCTCCGACATCATATCCGTTGCTTTCGCCTCGGCTTCGGCCAGACGCTCACGCGCCTCCGCATCCCGAAAGGCTGCCTCCTTGCGCCCTTCAGCCTCCATAATCGCCGCCTGTTTCTCGCCGTCGGCTTTGAGAATTGCCGCTTGTTTTGCGCCTTCCGCTTCCAAAATCGAGGCGCGTTTTTCGCGCTCCGCTTTCATTTGGCGACCCATGCTCGCCACTAAATCCTCAGGCGGCGCAATGTCCTTAATCTCGACTCGCGTCACTTTGATTCCCCAAGGGGTTGTCGCATCATCAATTACATTCAGAAGCTGCGCATTGATCTTGTCGCGCTGCGACAAAAGCTCATCAAGATCCATCGAACCCATTACTGTCCGAAGATTCGTCATCGTCAAATTGAGGGTGGCATGTTGCAGATTATCCACTTCGTACGCTGCTTTAGCTGCGTCCAATACCTTATAAAACACCACGCCATCGACCCGAACCATGGCGTTGTCTTTGGTGATAATTTCTTGAGATGGAACATCAAGAACTTGCTCCATCATATTTATTTTTCTACCTATTCTGTCGATAAACGGGATAATAATATGTAGCCCCGGCGAGAGCGTTTGCATATAACGCCCAAAACGCTCAACGGTGTACTCCATGCCCTGAGATACAACTTTCGCACCCATGAGGACTAGCACTATAGCCAGTATTACCACCGCAACCACAAAAAAAGAAAAGGTAGACATACGCAGACTCCATTAATCAGATGATTAATTATAAAGTTAACCTAGATTTTTGAATGTAAGTAGATGTTTCGTTACCTAACAACCTAATTTTCGCAACAGTTCAACCCAGATTTTCCATTAGCCTCGTAGCGAGGGTGC
>JANPPH010000103.1:0-1859 GCA_031428395.1 Gammaproteobacteria bacterium | reverse complement strand
TGCCATTCGCGGTGATCTTGAGGTGCTTGGACAAAACCTACATCGGCTTCGTCGAAGTAAGGCGTTAACGACCGTAACCAGTCTGATTTTACAATATAGTCACTGTCGACGATGCCGATCACCGCTGCAGCGGGATCGGTATGTTGCAAGGCGAAATTCAGCGCACCCGCTTTATAGCCCGGCCACTTGCCTAAGCTAAAAAAACGAAATTTTGACCCGAGTTCTTTGCAATGCGCAGCCACCGGCTCCCAGAGCACGGGGTCTTTAGTATTGTTATCAATAACGAGCACTTCAAAAGACGGATAATCCAACGCCGCTAAACTATTGAGTGTCGCAATCACCATTTCCGGCGGTTCATTGCAGATCGCCACATGAATAGAGGCTTTAGGCAGTAAACGATGGCGTGACGGCGAGATCGGGGCGAAGTGGCGCTTGAGGTGCTTGCTCCACAGCAGCTCGGTCAGTTCAAAACCATTTGCCAGCACAACGAGCAATAAGGCGAATTGAGCAGGCAACAAAAGGCACCATATCGCCGTACCCCAATTCGTCAAATCCTCCGTCAGCGGAATAAAGGCAGTCCAGATGAGTAGCGATGCTGCACTTTGCACTAAAAAAGCGAAAAACAAGCGTCCACGTGTGCGTACTTCTTTGAAGTAATAAAGAAAGGCAATAATCGGCAAAAGCGCAAGGCCCGTTGCGGCAATGGTTTCTATCGGCCATAACGGATTGGTGACGATAGCACCCGTCATGGCGAATTTGGCGCTGCGGGCAGCATCGAAGATCCCCCAGCTGGGTCCGACAGCGCCTTCAGTCGCTCGTTTCCAGGGTTGATCAAAGGCTTCCATCACAAAGTAGTCGAGGTGCTCTTTTTGCGCTAGATTTAAGAACCGGCGCAGAAACTTGGCTTCATTGGCTAAGGTCGGTCGCGCATTTAAAAACCGATTACCTTGGCTAGGCCAACCTACTTCCGCGATTAATACCAGTTTGCCCGGAAAAGCGCTTACAACCTTTTGGTAACTGTCCAGCACAAAGTCCAGCGACGTTTCCTCAGAAATGCCTTCCCAGTAGGGCAGAATGTGAATCGCGATGAAGTCGACATTCTCGGCTAGTTCTGGATATTTGAGCCATACATGCCAAGGTTCCGCAGTGCTCACTGGCACATTCACTTGCTTGCGCACCTTGCGCAGGTAGGCGCCCAACTCTTTTACTGAGAGATCTCCGCGAAGTAATGCTTCATTACCAACGATAACGCGTTCAATATTAGAATGCTTTCGGGTGTTGTGAATGAGGCTAGTAATTTCCCTGGAATTTTTGGCAAGGTCTTTATCAAGCCATGCGCCTGCGGTGACTGCAATGGCATATTTTTGTGCTAATTCGGGAATTGCTTCGGCGCCATCTGACGAGGAATAGGTGCGAACCTTAGCTACCTTGCCCTGCAAAACTTGTAAATCGGCCTCGATTTCGTCGCGAGTTGGTGTATCGCCCAATAACGGGCTTTTGAATTTCGTGTAAGGGCTGTATGAAACGCCATTGATTACACCTTCCCATGCGACTTCGTGCGCGGGACGATTAAGCATTGCCCATGCAAAAACGTTGCACAACGCAACCGCAGCGAGAATGAATAGTCCAGATATGCGCATATTTGATTGTTATTAAGAAGAAGGCTGCGATCAGCCAAGAGCACCTGGCGTGAAGCGGGGCAGACTAATCCCAGATTTTCCATTAGCCTCGTAGCGAGGATGCGCAAGGGGCTGAAGATGGGCGAGAAAAGAAGAAAAACAGTCGGAGGCGTAGTCACTCTACGGTGACAGACTGTTTTTCTTCTTTTCTCGCGCAGATTCAGTGCGTTGTGCGGCCGC